>JABMQE010000020.1 GCA_013203415.1 Candidatus Falkowiibacteriota bacterium
GAATTTGTTTGATGTTTTTTCTAAAGAGGGCGGGGTGTTTCATTTATGGGGGCACTCCTTCGAAGTTGAAAAATATGGAATGTGGAAAAAATTAGAGAAATTTTTTAAGTATGTCAAAAGGTCGGAAGATATTGAATGTTTAACTAATTTGGAGGTTTTAGAAAAAAAAGATGAAAAAGTTTAGGAATACAAGGGAAATGATAACTAGATTAGGGCCAAAGTATCTTAGCGGCAAAACGTTGATAGTAAATCCTAAGAAGGTTTTAAAGTATC
Source organism: Candidatus Falkowiibacteriota bacterium (assembly GCA_013203415.1). Taxonomy (GTDB): domain Bacteria; phylum Patescibacteriota; class Patescibacteriia; order UBA2591; family JABMQE01; genus JABMQE01. Next base: position 274 of record JABMQE010000020.1, read on the forward strand.
GCGATATTCTTTTGGGATGTTCGAGCGAACTTTTGGATGAAGCGAGGGGTTTGGCTTTGGGTTCGGTTGAGAATGTTGTTTTTTTAGAGACGATCGAGCATATGCGGGATTACCAAAGTTTTGTTATAAAAATTAGGGAGCTTTTAAAAACTAAAGGCAAGTGTATTTGCAGCGCGCCGTTTTTAATTCCCAGACACGAGGAAGATGATTATTGGAGATTTACAGTAGAAGGACTTTGCGAGGTTTTTAAGAAGAACGGATTTAGGATAAACGAAGCAGATTATTATGGGCAGTTTTATACAACGATCGAAGAGATTATACGTTTTTCCTGGTTTGGGCACGAGGTAAAAAACAAGTGGGTGTTGCGATTTGTAAGAGCAATGCTTAAAATTTCTAATTTTTTTGATAAGCGGGTAAAAAATAAGAATGTATATACTAATATATATGTAGTAGCTGAAAAAATATGAAAATACTATTAATTAGTCCGCCAATTTGGAATATAACCGGGGAATCGATGTCAACGAGTCCGCCTTTAGGGCTTATGTATTTGGCGGCGATTTTAGAATTAAAGAAATACGAGGTTTTAGTTTTGGATGCGGATGCAGAGAACTTAAAGTATACTTGGGATGATTTGGAAGCGAGGATAAGAAAGGAAAAGCCGGATATTGTGGGATTGACTGCTACTTCTTTAACATTGCCGGCGTTATTTAGATCGGCGGAAATTATTAAGAAAGTTGATCCTGGTATTGTGATTGTGGCCGGCGGGTATGGGCCGACTTTGGAAGCGGAAAAGATTTTGGGTGAAGAAAAAAATATAGATATTATTATGGACGGGGAGAGCGAGGCGACAATTGTTGAATTAGTTAAGGTAATAGAGAATAATGAAAGTTTGGATCAAGTGCAGGGGATTTTATATCGAGAGAGAGGGGAGGTTAGAAAGACAGAAATGCGAGAACAAATTAATGATTTGGATTCTTTGCCAATGCCGGCTTATCATCTTTTGGAGCCGCATTATTCAACTTATACCGGGGTTCATGGCGAGCTTTTAAAGATGCCGAATGCGGTAATGCTTGGGAGCCGGGGCTGTCCGCATAGATGTATTTTTTGTTCTAATAAAATGATAAAGGTTCGGTTTCGAAGCCCCAGCAATATTTGCGACGAGCTAGAATACTTACGAGATAAATTAGGTTTTAAGTCGGCCCAGCTTTATGATAACGAATTTGTAGGCATGACAGCAAACCAAAACCAGTGGGTTGGCGATTTGTGCGATGAGATAATAAAAAGAGGTTTGGATAACATGGAGTTTTTGGTGCAGGGAAGATGCAATAAATTTATCGATCTTGAGATTTTAAAAAAGATGAGACGGGCGGGATTTAAGTGGGTTTGGTGGGGAGTGGAGTCGGGAAGCCAGAAAGTTTTGGATGCGATTAAAAAAGATATAAAGGTTGATGATATAAAGAGAACCTTTAAGTTAGCAAAAGAGGCCGGCCTTAAATCTATGTCTTTTATAATGGTGGGCTTGCCAAAAGAGACAAGGGAAGATGTGGCAATGACCGCAAAACTTTTGCGTGAGATAAAACCGGAATTGGTGCGGATTCATATTACCACGCCTTTGCCCGGGAGCGAGCTTTATGATACGTGGCGCAGGGAAGGAAAAATAGAAGAGTTTGATTTAAAAAAATATGATACCAGGCATTTTGTTGTTCATCATACCGACGAGTTGACCAGCAAAGAAATTATGGAGTTGTATCAGATGCTAGCATTTCGTTTCGAACATGGGCGGCTTTATTTTATAAAAGTATTTTTTAAGTCCTTTTTAAGCATGCGGGGACTTAAAAAGATTCCAGGTCGAATTAAAAAAATATTTAAATATTCTTTTGGCTGGTTAAAATTAAAATAATATGTCGGATGTAGTATTATTCTATCCTAAAGTAGAATCAAAAGCCGGTCTTTTACCGGCTGGTTTGCTTATGATTGCCGGGCCGCTTATTGAAAAGGGTTTCAAGGTTAAGCTGATTGACCAAAGGTTTGAGGATGATTGGAAAATTAAATTAGAGAAAGAATTAGAGAAGGGGCCACTTTTGGTTGGTTTTACTGTTATGACTGGCAAGCAGATTCTTGAGGCTTTGGCGGTTTCTAGAATAGTAAAAGAAAAAAGCCAGGCCAAAGTGGTTTGGGGAGGGGTTCATGCTTCGCTTTTGCCAGAGCAAACTCTTAAGAACAAAAATATTGATATGGTTGTGATTGGAGAAGGGGAGAGAACGTTTTTGGAATTAGCTCGGGCTTTGAAAAACAAGGAGGATATATCAGAAATTAAAGGGATTGGCTGCAAGATAGAAGACAAAATATTACTAAGTGAGAGGGATGGATTTATCGATTTGAATGATTTGTCGATTTTACCTTATCATCTTTTGGAAGATATTGAATATTATGTTTCGAAAAAATCGAAAGTAACTGGAAAAGATGCAAGGGAGATGGCTTTGTTTACTTCCAGAGGTTGTCCGCACCGATGCGGGTTTTGTTATAATATGAAGTTTAACCGCAGGCGTTGGCGGGCGATGGACGCAGAGCGGGTGATAAAGGAGATGGAATTTTTAAGAAATAATTTTAAGATTAATGCTTTTAATATCCAGGATGATGAGTTTTTTGTGGATGCTGCGCGGGTGGAGAGAATTTGTAAGTTAATAAAAGAAAAGGAATGGAAAATTGAGATTTATTCGGCGGCGAGAGTAAACCAGACAGCAGACTTGATGAGCAAGGATTTGCTTGGGGATTTAGTGGCGTTGGGTTTTTTGGGGATTGTTTTTGGGGTGGAAACAGGAAGCCAAAAGATTTTGGAACTTATAAATAAAGATATTACATACGAACAGGTGATAAAAACAATAGACAGGTTTAAGGAGATTGGGATGATGTCTAAATATTGTTTTATGGCTGGTTTTCCTAATGAGACGATGGAGGATTTTTACAGGACAACTGATTTTATTTATAAAATGAAAGAAAGAGATACAAGTGTTAGGATTCCTCCAATAAGGATTTTTACCCCTTATCCTGGCATTCCTCTTTGGGACTTATGCGTAGAAAAAGGTTTTAAGCCGCCAAGAAGTTTAGAAGAGTGGGCTAGCTTTGACTTTGATACGGTTAAGATGCCTTGGGTAACTAAAAAATTGACAAAGAGAGTAAAAAATGTTAACATAATGCTATCTTATTTAAAGTTAGATCCAGAATTTTCTTCGAGTTTTAAGTATAAATTAAGCTTGTTATTTGGCAGGTGGATTGATTTTAGATGGAGAAATCATTGGTTTAATAATTTTTTTGAAAAGTATTTAATTAAGATATTTTCTTAAGATGGAGCTTAGAAGGTTGTTAAAATTTATGCCAGGATTTATTAAGAAAGCGATTTTGGTGATCGTAGTTTTAGGTTTAGGGGCTGGTTTTTTTGCCGGAGTTTTTGCGATGGAATATTATGATGGTAATGATAAATTAGCCAGTGTTGTTTATGAGCGGGTACCAGGGTTAACTTTTTTAACAAGAAGTTATAAGATGCTGGATGTTTTGTATTTTTGGTCTTTTTTTCAAAAAAGAAAATTATCGGTTTATGAATTAGAGATTGATCCAGATAATTTAAGGGCGTTAGAAGAAAATATTCCGGATATATCCCAGGTGTCTTGGGAGGGGAGCGAGTTAAAAAAACAGACGGTTAACGGGGTTTTAAGATATGAGGGTAAGGAATATAAAGTAAGCGTTAGATTTAGGGGGGATTCGCCGGTGCATTGGGCTTATCCTAAAAAATCCTGGCGAGTAAAAATAGATAAGGACGAGGTTTTCGAAAAGGGCTTTATTAATGGGATGAGGGAGTTTAATTTTATTGTTGGCGAAGATAGATCTTTTATTTCTGAACAATTGAATAATTATCGAGCTTCTAAGTTGGGATTATTAACACCGCCCAGCGAGTTTGTTGATTTAAAAATAAATGGTAAGCATCAAGGAGCATATTATTTATCCGAACAGTGGGGAGAAGAATTTTTGGAAAGAAACAAGATAAAGAGTGATATAAATTTGTATGGCGAGAGCGCGCTCTTAGGACTTGTGGATGAGAATATGTTTACTTATTTAGAGAATTTTAGGAAATATACAGAAGATA
>JABMQE010000021.1 GCA_013203415.1 Candidatus Falkowiibacteriota bacterium
AGGAAATTACCGAAGAGCTAAACAAATATAGAATGAGCACCAAAACTATTGCTAAGGCAGGCCAACCAGCCCCTCCCCCAGAGCCAGAAGAAACAGATGAAGAAAGAGAAAACCGAGAAAGGATGCAGCAAGATATGGATAATGATTAAATTAAATAAAAAAGATATATGCCAAACCAAAAAAAGCTTACCCCCTACGAGCTTCAAAATCCAGAAACCCTAAAAAAAATCTCGCGTCAGGCAGAGGAGCTGGTTTTCTATAACCAGCAAAAAGAAGCCCGTCTTTTAGCCGAGAGCTTGGAAAAAAGCATCAGGGATTTAGGAAACGATTGGCAGGAAAAATACGAAACCATTATCGCCCGCCTAAAATTTTCTACCATCCAGTCGTTTAATGATCCCGAAGTCGAAAGATTATTTACCGAGCATGCCCTCGAGGCCTTTGGCAACGAGTTTAAAATTTTCGATGTCCTAAAATACAAATTTATAAGCATTCCTGCCTGGGAAAGAGACAAATTTAAGCAAGCCCTAAGAAAAGCCCTGCATGCCAACAACCAAACCATTACTTCTAATCGCTTAAGAATAACAAAACAAGGCCAGCAAAAAGAGGCCTCCCCAACAATCGCCAATTGGCTTGATGATTATAATCGCAACCTAGGCAGCGATTTAGTTAGCAACTTAAAGCAAAACGAATTTTTTTCAACCAATTCCAATTTTCAAGCCCTGCCCGAAAAAGAAAAATCTCAAATCAAAGAACTTTTTACTTTATACGAAGAACTTAAAAAATCTTCTCTTGTTCCGGAAAATTCTCCCGAAAGTATTTTAATAGGCGGTGAAGACGGCCAATTAAAAATTTTGGAAAAAGGCCAGTTTTATGATATTAGCAAAGGTGTTTCCAAAGAAGAGCAAAAACCCCGCCCCCCAATCCTTATCGACTACAATCAAAAAACCCAGGAAATATTAACTCGTCTTAATCTTAATCTTGCAGACAAAAATTTCGCTTCCCGCCTTTCAAGCATCATCGCAACTCGCCTTCGAAACATCCGCACTTTTATTACTACCAAGGAAACCTTAATGCGCCCGCCTAAAATCGGCGGCCTTGGCCTGGCCCCGGAAAAGGCCGAGGCCATTGCCCGCCTAATAGAAGCCGAAGCCAAAAAAATTCATGCCAGCTCGGATTTCTTAAGCCAAAAAAAACAATCCCAAAAAATTCCAGAAAAAATATTGCCTAGCCAAACCTATTCCCTGCAAAAAAGTATAAATCAAAAACAAGGCCCTTCCCCTGCCGGACCAACAAGCACGCAAGCACCACCCGCCCCTCCCTCTCCAAAACCTGCCCATCTTTCCAAACCCAAACCAATAAAACCAAAAGTCCTGCCTAGGCCTCGTCCAGCCCCATCTCCTGTTCCCCAAAAAGTCCAAGAAATCAAACCATTTCAAAATTTTCCAACCAGCAAACCAAGCCCCAAAAACCGCGTCGAAAGCAGCTCTCCAAGGCCAACTTCCAGCTTCAGAGAACCTCCTCGCACACCAAAGGCCAAACCAAGCCTCGAGTCCATCCAATCCCCACCCTCGCGCATTATTGGCGGGGTCGAAGAAGTCGGCGCTTTAACTTTGGCTGATTTCCGCCGCTGGTCAGGGGAGCCGGCCGAAGCCGCTGCCCGCATCAAAGAAAAAATAAATTCCCTGGAAGTCGAATCCTTCGAAAAAAAAGCTGCTGCTATTTCCGCTTGGCAAAATTCCGAAGTCAACAATCTGTATTTGGATATCGGCCGCGCCAGCATGGAATCCGGACAATCAGTGGAAACAATTATCAATCAACGTTCTGCCCAGAAACAGCCGACATTATCCCTAGAAGAATTTAATGCAGTTGTCGACTTAAACAGAGAGCTAAGTTATTAAGATATAATCCTGTGGACCAATTTACCGTTCCCCAATTTATCGACCGCGAAGCTAAAATTTTAGGGCCCATCACTGTCCGCCAGTTTATTATTTGCCTTGTTGGCGCTGGCTTTATCTTTCTTGCTTATAAGCTTTCCGACTTTTCTCTTTTTATTGTTTTGGCGGTTATCATCGCCATTATCTTTGGCGGTTTGGCTTTTATAAAAATCAACAGCCGCCCTCTCCATTATTTTCTTCTCGCTTTTGTTAATACCTCAAGACGCCCAGCTGTCCGCGTTTGGAAAAAAGATATTAAAAGCTCCAAAGTTATTAAAAAAGAGCCGACCACCGAAGAAAAAATAAAAGCCGAGACCAAGGCCAAAAAAAAACAAATCAGCCAAATCCTAGCTCAAAAGAAACTTGCGAAGTCCCGTCTTTCCAAGCTATCATTAACAGTGGATACCGGTGGCAAATATCGTGATGTAAATAAAAATAGCAGACCAAAATAAAAATATTTTTCTTTCTTGCATATGAAAAAAAACAAATTAGCCAAACCAACCGCTGCCTCCAGCCAAAAGTACCTCGACATCGCCGAAATCCGCGATAATGTTGTTGTTATGAAAGATAGTTCCCTTCGCGCCGTTCTTTTGGTTTCTTCTATCAATTTTTCCTTAAAAAGCGAGGAGGAGCAGGATGCTATCATTTCTGCTTATGCCAGCTTTCTAAACTCTTTAGAGTTTCCTGTTCAAATTATTATCCAATCCCGGCCTATAAATATCGATAATTATCTGGCCTACTTAAGCGGAATTAAAAACGAACAAACCAACGAACTTCTAAAAATGCAGACCGCAGAATACATAGATTACATTTCCGAGCTTGTTAAAATGGGGGAGATTATGACCAAACGTTTTTATGTTGTTATTACCTACAACCCGATGGCGCCCAGCAAAAAAGGTTTTTTCGATCAATTTCTTAGTGTTTTTAAGCTGTCAACTCAAATCAAACTTAATCAGGAAAAATTCGAAAAGTTCAAAGAAGAAATATCTACCAGGGCCAATTTAGTTGCCGGCGCTCTTGGAAGCATGGGTGTTAATTCCAACCCCCTAGACACCCAAAGCCTAGTCGAGCTCTATTATGGCTCCTATAATCCCCAAATTTCAGAAGAGCAAAAAGCCGGAGAACTCGATAAAGTGCAGGTGGGGGAATAGGTATGATTATTTATCAATTAACAAAGTAGCAAGGCACAGAAGTCGAAGAACGGAAATCAGTTGGACAGAAAACAGAAGCCAGTTACAGAAATCCGAAAACAGAAAACAGCAAAACTGCTGATTTCTGGTATCCGTTTTCAATAACCGTTTTCTGGCTTCTGACAACTGTTTTCAATCACAATTAATTTCTAGTTTCTAATCTCTAGTTTCTAATTTCTCAACGTCATGTTCAACCCCAAAGACGTAACAACCAAAAATGTTCCCCCCCAAGGCGAACCAGGGCAAACTCCAACGCCCCAGATTTCACAGGAACAACAAGTTGCAGAGCAACAGCAGGTTCTAGAGGCCCAAACCACTTACCAGGAGGGCGTTGCTTCTATTCGGGATTTAATCGCCCCGGCTTCTTTAAAAGTAACCCCATACCATCTCGAGCTTAATGGTAAATTTGCCCGCACTCTTTTTGTTTTTGCTTATCCAAGATTTCTTTCTGTTGGCTGGTTTTCTCCGGTTATTAATTTTCCCGCTCCGATTGATATTTCCATGTATTTTTACCAGCTTTCAAGCGAAACTGTTCTAAAAAAACTCCGCGACAAAGTTGGCCAGCTTCAAGCCGATTTGTCTATCGATATCGAAAAAGGCGCCCCCCGCGATCCGATGAAAGAAACCGCTATTCGTGATGCCGAAAGACTTCGCGATGATTTAACCCAAGGCATCGAGCATTTTTTTCAGTTCGCTTTATACATTACCGTCTACGCCGACACCAAAGAAGAGCTCGACGAGCGGAGCGAAAAAATCGAAGCCCTTTTTGGCTCTAAACTTGTTTTCACCAAGCGCGCCCTTTTCCAATCCGAGCAGGGTTTTAATTCCACCCTCCCCTTGTTTAACGACGAGCTTATGGTTGGTTTTAATATGAACACCTCGCCCTGCGCTTCCACCTTTCCTTTTGTCTCTTCCGAACTCACGAGCGACGAAGGAATTCTTTATGGCATCAACCGCCATAACAACAGTTTGATTCTTTTCGACCGCTTTTCTCTCCAAAATCCAAACTTTGTCGTTTTTGCCACTTCCGGCGCTGGCAAAAGCTATACTGTTAAGCTCGAAATCCTTCGTTCTTTAATGATGGGCACTAGTGTTATTGTTATCGATCCCGAAATGGAATACCAGCATCTCTCGAGCGCTGTCGGCGGAACCTACATTAACGTCTCTCTTTCTTCGGACTCAAAAATAAATCCTTTTGATTTGCCTCGCCCCGTGGCTGGCGCCAGCGAAAGCACTGCCGATATTCTTCGCTCGGCCGTTATTGTCCTAAAAGGCCTCTTGCGTATTATGATTGGTGTAGAAGATGGCCAAGGCCGCAAAAAATTTACTCCCGATGAAGATGCTATTCTAGACCGCGCTCTTTTGGAAACCTATGCCAAAAAAGATATCACTCCCGAATCGGATTTAACTCTAGCCGAACCGCCGATAATGTCCGATTTAGTCGAGGTTTTAGGCGGCCTTTCGGGCGCCGAGAGTTTGGCTAAAAGATTGGAAAAATATTCTATCGGCACTTTTTCAGGCCTTCTTAACAATCCAACCAACATCGAAACCGACAACCAGCTCGTTATCTTTAGCGTTCGCGATCTAGAAGACGAGCTCCGCCCGATTGCTATTTATACCATTGTTAATTATATTTGGAATGTTGTCCGAAGCGAACTTAAAAAAAGAATCCTAACTATCGATGAGGCCTGGTGGCTGATGATGCACGAAGACAGCGCCAAATTTATCTACGCCTTGGTTAAACGTTGCCGCAAATATTATCTTGGCGTTACCACCATAACGCAGGATGTTAACGACTTTTTAGGCAGCCAATACGGCCAAGCCATTGTTAACAACTCTGCCCTGTCTCTCCTATTAAAGCAGTCAACCTCCGGTATCGATTCGGTTACCGATACTTTCAAGCTCACCCAAGGCGAACGCTACCTTCTTTTGGAGGCCGGCGTTGGCGAGGGCCTTTTCTTTGCTGGCAGTAAACATGTCGCCATCAAAGTCGTTGCCTCTTATGCCGAAGACCAGCTGATCACTTCCGACCCCCGCCAGCTTTTAGAAATCGAACAAGCCAAAAAAGAGTTTGAAGAGGAAATGAGTCAGAATCCTTAAATGAGTCAATCCCCAAACCCCGTCACTTAACAAATCAATATCAGCCAGTGGGCTGACCAGCCTCTGGCTGGAATTAATAAACTAATAAATCAACACACGTGTCTAGCACTAGAAAAAAAACAACTCTCATAATCCTCATCATCCTTTTTGTCCTTCTGGCTCTGTATTTTATATTCCTCCGCTCTGCTCCGGATTATGATGATGGTTCTGGCACCCTCATCAACCTCGGCGATATTTTTAATCCTCCAGAAGAAGAATCAGACATCATAAACGAACTGCAATCCCCAGCCGAAATGACTCCAAGCGAGGCCGCTCGCGCCCAGGTTAAAGACATAGCCGTCTCCTTTGCCGAGCGCTTTGGCAGTTATTCCAATCAAGCCGACTACCAGAACCTAATCGAGCTAAAACCCCAAATGACAGCCGGCCTAAAAAACTGGACTGATAATTTTGTTTTTAATGCCCGCAAAAATAATCCCCAAGATGCTGCTTACTATGCCCAGATAACCAAGGCCTTGGCTGCCCAGGAAAAATCTTACAGCCAAGAATCAGGCCAGGCCGAGTTTCTTATCCAATGCCAGCGCCAGGAATTTTTAATCTCTCCCCAAAACCCCCGCACTTATTATCAAACCCTAAAAATCACCCTTCTTAAAGTTAAGGATGCTTGGCTGGTTGATGATGCCGTCTGGCAGGCCGAAGGCATCGGCAATAGCCAGTAGGTTTTTTATCTCACCAAAATCTAACATTTTTTTTCATGCCTTCTACTAATCAAAAAGAACCAACCGTTGATTCAGGAGGTGTTAATAAAGCACAACCAGCTCAAAACAAGCAAGACCCTCAAGCCCGCCGAAGACAACAAAGAATCAGACAAGCCCAAGACGAGATAACAGAAAGAATCGAACAAGAAAAAAAACAAGACCCCCAAGCTACCCGCCGCCGTCGCCTCCCTCAAATCAAAGAAGACACTCCTCCCTTGTCAAAAGAGGAAGAACAAACAAGTGAGTTGGATGTCCTAAAGCAAGACCTATCCGAGGACCAGGAGAGTGCTTATGAAAGGGAATTAGATTCCGAAAAAAGAAGTTCTCCAACCAGCGAAACCGAAGACCAGCAAAAACAAGATCCCCAGCGCGCTTCTCGTCTTGGTCGTCCCCCTCAATCTCAAAACACCCCTCCTCCCAAAGAGGCGAAAACACAACAAGAAGCAGAACAGGCCAGCGAACCAGGTATTCCAGGTGAAGTCGCTCCGGAAAATGCTCCACCGCAAGAGGAAGAGCAAGTTGGTTCTAGTGGCGAAGCATCGACCCTAAACAAAAAAAATCTCACCCTTAGCGAAAAACAAGAACAGGCCTATGCCGAAAGAGAAAAAAGAGCCGAGGAAAAACAAAAACAAGATCCAGAGCGTTCTTCCCGTCTTGGCCGCTTAGCCCAAAACATGCCTGCTCCAAACCAAGAACAAAAAGACCAAGAACACGAAAAAGAATTTAACCAAGATAAAAGAAAAGCCAAACAAGAAAAAAGTCAAAAAGCCGAAGCCGAAAAGCAAAAACAAGACCCCCAACGTCTCTCCCGTCTTAGCCGCGGTTTAACCCAAGCTAGGCAAAAAGGAGTTAAAGGAGCAGTCAAAGATGTTGCCGCCGAAGGAGCTAAAAAATTAAGAGACAAATTCCTTAAACAAGTTGTCTGGGCTGGCCTAAAATCTGCTGCCACTTGGATATGGACAAGCATCACCGGCGCCGTTGTTGCCCTTCTTGGCACCACAGTTGGCGCAGTGGCCTTCTGTATTGCAGTCTTTATTCTAATCGCTATTATTATTGTTGCTTATGCCAAAGAAAATCCTTGCTTTTTTATAAAAATCGCTGGCGAGTTCGCAGGCAATACAATCCTAAAAGGCATTGGCGCGATTTGCCCCGAAAGTTAATAAAAAAATATGAAAACTAAAAACCAAAATCTATTAATCTTAAGTTGCCTAATTTTTATTTTCCTAACCTCCCTTGTTTTTGTTGCTCCTGCTAAAGCCGAGGAAGATTCTCTTCCCCCAAGCGACCCCTTTTCTCCTATTAGATGGAACAAAGATGAGTGCAAGGAAAAGTGCGACGAGATATTACTGGATATTAAAACAAAACTAGAAAAAGACGGCCTAACCGCCTCCGAGCAAGAAATACTAAGCAAACTCAACGGCTATCAGTGCGCTATTGACCAAGGCATCCTTACTAGGTGCATTGCCCCGCCCATGGCCGTAGAGCTAAATGTTCCCTTTGGCGGCAAGACTACTGTTGTCGGTCTGGTCGATTATATCGTCACCTTTTTTACCTGGGGCGTAAGGGCTATTGCTGTTATCGCTATTATTATGATTATGATTGCTGGCATTTCTTGGATGACTGCTGTTGGCAATGCCGCTAGGATAGACGAAGCCAAAGCCAAAATTAGAAATTCCATTGCCGGCTTGCTTCTTCTTCTTGGCAGCGTTTTCTTGTTTAGCTTTATTAGCCCAAAACTCACAAACTTAAACACCTTAAACATCCAGATGGTTCCAAGCATCTCCCAAAGCACTCTTTGGTGCAAAAATATAACCGGCCGCGGGCCATTCAAGCTTATAGCTACAGACAATAAAAATCTTCCAGAAGACGCTAAAAAAGAACTAACTTATACCCCCGGCGTAAAAACCGCCGAAGAAAGAAAAGAAGAAGAAATAGGCACTTGCGGGGTAAAATATTCAATCGACGAAGACGAAGAAAACTACTGCTTTGGCGATGTTTGCGCTAAAAGCCAGGTTTGCCTCCAAGAGTCATTAAGTGGTTTTTATTGTCGCTCCTGTCATGTTTATGGCAAAACCAGTGGCCAAAGAAACGCCAAAAAAGTGAGATTGCTGGCTGTTGGACTTCGTAGTGATGAGGAATTAAATACTTTTATAAAGAGGATTGGTTACAATAATATTATCACTTTTATAACTGGCACTGGTTACAAAAATATAGCCGAATCAGATGTTTATAACGGCTCTCAATTTTGTCTTCTTTCAGAAGATATTGTAAATATGAAAGAAAGCCCGAACGCCATCGGCTATATTTTGGAAATGAAATTAAACCAGTGGGCCGGCCGTGATGATTGGTATTTAGTTGATAAGTTTGGAAACCCGGTTAAAGTTGGTGGTGAAGCTAAATGTTCTGATAGTTTAAAAAATCAACTTTCTTCGTGGGAAATGGATGATATGGTTAAAACTAGTTATTTTAAGGATAAAACCGATTTGCTTATAACATTCGAGGAGTTATTAAAGGGCTACAAAATACCAAAAATTAATTTAAAAACGAGTATTTTCACTCCTAGGTAATTTTTTATGTCCCTAGACCGTAGGAAAATAATTTCTATTGTTATTATCTTGGCAGTGGCTGCACTGCTTGGTTTTTTAATGTACCTAGCTTTTTTTAGAAAGCCGCCCCCGGACATAACCCCGCTCGATGTTGATACAGATGGGCCCATAACCGGCCTGCCAGATGTCGGTCCGGCCGGCGAAAGGCCTGGCATCGACCCAGATACTGGTTTGCCGTTTGTTTCCACTCTCCCACCCGAAGAAATTATCCCCGACGAAATTGCCGCCGGCGGCATCACCCGCGTTAACGCCCTTTCTGCTACTTACGCCCAAAACTCTGTTCTAACTTCCGACGGCTCCCTGGCTTATTATAATCGCGCCCAATCAAAATTTTTCAAAATCACTCCCTCGGGCAGCCTAAAAGAGTTGAGCTCAAAAGAATTTTATAATGTCGAAAACGTCAACTGGTCTTCCTCTGGCGACCGTGCTGTTTTGGAATATCCCGATGGCTCCAAAATTACCTACGATTTTAATACCGGCCGCCAATACACTCTTCCAAAAGAATGGCAGGATTTTTCATTCGATTCCTCTGGCGACCAAATTGCTTTTAAGCATATTGCCCAAAACAAAGAAAACAACTGGCTTTCAACCGCCAGCTTCGACGGCTCGAATATGTTTTTAGTAGAGCCCTTGGGCGAAAATGCCGATAAGGTTCAAGTTAACTGGTCGCCCACTGGCCAAGTCGTTGCCAATTATTGGGAGTCGCGGGATGCCGCCCGCCAGGAAGTTTATTTTGTCGGCCTTCATGGCGAAAATTTCAAATCCACAATTGTCGAAGGCCGCGGCTTTGATGGCGAATGGACCGGCGATGGCCAGCGCCTGCTTTATAGCGTTTATAATCCAAACCAATCTTATATTCCAAACCTTTGGATTGTTAATGCTTCTGGCGAAAGCATCGGCTCCGGCCGCAAAAACTTGGGCGTTAATACTTGGGTTGATAAATGCGATATCGCCGGCGATAATAGTTATGCCTATTGTGCCGTTCCCCAGCAAATGCCCGAAGGCGCCGGCCTTTATCCAGAGCTTACTTATGATATCCCCGATGATTTTTATCGCATCAATCTCCAAACTGGTGAAAGAGAACTTTTAGCCCAACCTTATGGCGATTATACTTCGGACCGGGTAATGCTTTCCCCAGATGGAAGCAAGCTTTATTTTAGGGATGTTAATTCTGGCAGATTATACGAAATTCGGCTAAAGTAATTTTCCGTTTTCCATTTAATGACTCAGGCTTAATTGTTTGTTACGTAGCATGCTACGTAACATAGGGGTCCCTTGAGGCCCCTATTAATATGGCCTTGGGAAATAGATATATAGTTTAATATGCCTCTCCCAAACCCCTCCTTTCCTGCCTGCCGGCAGGCAGGAATTCCTCCCCTCGAATTGAGGGGAGGATAACGAACGGGAATTACATCAGATGAATTGATTTAGGGTTATCTCCCCCTTACCAAGGGGGAGAAGAAAGAGGGGGTAAAAATAGATGTATCTATTAAATGATAAATGGCAAATATAACCTCTGGACTCCCAGATGTTTTTTTGTTAAACTAATTCAATATGTCAACAAAACCAACAACAACTTACTCCTGTTCCAAGTGTGGCAGTCAATATCCAAAATGGACTGGCCGTTGTTCCGAGTGCGGTGCTTGGGGAACTGTCGGCGAGTCAAATGTCCCAGCCCGAGGCTGGTCCGCCTCTGGTGGACAAAGCTCAAATTCAAGGGTCAACCAGGATATTTCACCTGCCCAAGTTTTAGATTTCTCAAAAGTAGAAGCCAGCGAAGTTAAACGCATTCCAACCAACATTGCCGAGTTCGACCGCGTTTTAGGCGGCGGTATTGTCCCCGGCAGTTTAACTCTTATCGGCGGCGACCCCGGCATAGGCAAATCCACCCTTCTCCTCCAACTCGTCTCTCGCCGAGAAAACTCTTTCTATAATTCCGCCGAGGAATCCGCTTCCCAAGTTAAACTCCGCTTCGACCGCCTTGGCCTAAAATCAGACAATCTCAAATTCTTAGCCGAGACCGATATCGATACCATCTGCGCCACTATCAAAAAAGAAAACCCCTCCTTAGCCGTGGTGGACTCCATCCAAACCGTATCAACTTCTGATGCCGATTCCGAATCCGGTTCAATCACCCAAGTCCGCGCCTCAACCTCAAAGTTAATGGAAACCGCTAAAAAAAATAATATCCCAATTTTTATTGTTGGCCATGTTACCAAAGAAGGCGCAGTTGCCGGCCCAAAAACCTTAGAACATTTGGTCGACGCTGTGCTCTACCTTGAAGGCGACCGCTTTCATGATTTTAGAATCCTTCGCAGTGTTAAAAATCGTTTTGGTTCCACTAACGAAGTCGGCATTTTTGAGATGACAGAGCAAGGTCTTGCAGAAGTAAAAAACCCTTCAAAGAAATTCTTATCAAGCTCATCTCAAAACTCACCCGGCTCGGTTATCACCTGTGTTATCGAAGGCACCCGCCCTTTTTTAGTCGAAGTCCAGGCCTTGGTTGCCAAAGCCGCCTTTGGCTACCCCCAAAGAAAGGCCTCTGGTTTTGATTTAAACCGCCTCCAACTCCTCTTAGCTGTGCTCGAGAAAAGATTTGGCTATAATTTTGCAACCCAAGATGTTTTTATAAACATTTCCGGCGGGCTTAAAATTAAAGAGCCCGCCTGTGATTTAGCTATCTGCCTTGCTCTTATTTCTGCCCTAAAAAACACTCCCGTAAAAAAGGGGAGTGTGGCTTTTGGTGAAGTTTCTCTAACCGGCCAAGTTCGTCCGGTAAGCCAGCCCGACCGCAGGGCAAACGAAGCCAAAAGCTTGGGCTACGAAAACATTATCCATGATGTCAAAGACATAAACGAAGCAGTCGAAAAAATATTATAAACAAAAACAAAATGGAGGTAAAATTTAATCCAAAAATTCATAACAGGAAATCAGTTCGCCTTATAGCTCATGATTATGGTGAGCCAGGCCTTTATTTTATTACGATCTGTAGTAAAAGTAGAAAAAATTTATTTGGGAAAATTATCAATTACGAAATGATTTTGTCAGACATCGGTAAAATTATTCAAAAAGAATGGGAAGCAACAAAAAATATTAGGTCGAATGTAGATTTAGATGAATACATTGTAATGCCAAATCATCTCCACGGCATTATAGAAATCAAATATAATCGTAGGGGCGTATGGCAATACGCCCCTACCGACGAAAACCACCAACGTAGGGGCGTATTGCCATACGCCCCTACAAACGAAAATAAATTTCAATCCCCCTCCCACACTCTCGGTTCAATTGTCAGAGGATTCAAAGCCAGCGCGACCAAACAGGTCAACAAATATTTAAACAGCCCAGACGCCGGCCCTATTTGGCAAAGGAATTATCATGACCATATCATCGCCAATGAAAACTCATATAACAAAATTGCTGATTATGTTTATAATAATCCTGCCAGCTGGGAAAGTGATTTAAATAATTTAAATTTCATAAACAAAGTACCTATAAAAGAAAGAGAGAAATTAATACAAGAACATTATGCCGATTTATTCGGCGTAACGTAGGGGCGAATTGAATTCGCCCCGTAGTCTCGCTAGTAGGTAGACAATCTCAAATTAAAAAAACAGGGCCAAAAACCCGTTTTTTTACAGATGGAAAAGCGGCAAACCCAATGTTGCATATAAATCTTGGGCTTACCGCTTTACGCTTCTCCTGTCAGCGAGCTCCCTCCTGCACTGACGTCATCTTTGTGCCAGCTGTATGAGCCGCAGACATTCTCTGTTCGTGCGTGGGTCCCACGCCAGGAACCCCGCATTCAAGTCGTCGACTGCTCTCCCGTTGCCGACATGCTTCACCTTGCAGAACAGCGAGTCAATTCCGAGACCATCTGGTCCGAATGCGACTGCGATGATATCGACGGCCGCGCCTCCCATATCCTGGCAGAGATTTCCTGCCACTGGCCGGGCCAACTCAACGAATCTCAGCTTTCCGTTCCCGCTCATCTTTCACCCCTCATGCCTGGTGTACCTACCATGCCTGGTGTGTGGTACGCCTGGTGTGTGTTTCCCTCCTAACCCCCCTTCTCAAATCAGTCGAACAGGATGGTCGTAAAAAGCAGGGCAATGAACGGCGGAGCTCTCTCCTCGTGTTGGTGCAAAACCAACCACCTCCCTTCTTCGGGTGATAATACGTTTCGCTTCTCTTTCTTTTTTACAAGTGATTTCTAAACACTCTTAAAAAAGGAAGAGAAGGAGCTAAAAGAGTTAGAGTAGAACATCTCTGGATTGACACCAGGCACAGGAACAATCCAGGACGAACTCTCGAAAGCTCTTCCAGCTCCTTCCAACTACGAGCAGCAGGAGGGATTCCAGCAAGCGGCTCGTAGGTAGGGATATCTATATGTAAAATACATCAATATCACTTTATATATTATACACAATCATCAGATATTGTCAAGTCCGCCTCAAATCAACTCTATCAACAATTAATTATCATCTATCATTCAAGATGCACCTCCCTCTCAAAAACCCTCACCTTATCTTTCAAAAGCGGATATCTACTCAGCTCCGCATCAACTAAAACCAACTTCTCTGCCATTTCTCTTGCTTGTTTTATTATATCATAGTCAGTCAGCTTGGCAATTCTTAAATTTGTAAAAAATCCTGATTGGCTTTTTCCGTAAACCTCGCCCGGCCCCCTAAACTCCAAATCCTTTTCCGCCAGCTCAAATCCGTTCTTGCTTACGACTAGCGCTTCAAGGCGTTTTTTTGTTTTGTCTGTATTAGAATCTGTAAATAAAAAACAATAGCTTTGATGCTCGCTTCGCCCAACTCTTCCCCGAAACTGATGTAATTGCGCTAGTCCAAATCTTTCCGACCCTTCAATCATCATAACACTGGCATTCGCTACATCAATCCCAACCTCAACCACAGCCGTTGCTACTAAAATATCAAGCCGGCCCTTCCAAAAATCCGTCCTCACCTGCTCTTTTTCTTTTGGTTTTAATCTGCCATGCAAAAGCCCGACTCTTAAATGCGGAAAAATCTGCTTATCAATTTTCTCATACTCTTCTTCTGCTGATTTAACCTCCCGGAGCGACCACGAGCGAGAGCGAGGGGGAGCGGAGGCCTTGAGCGAGCCCTGAGCCGCGTCGAGAGGCGAGTCGAAAGGGTCTATCAAAGGGCAAACCACAAAAATCTGCCTGCCATTTTTTATCTGCTCATGAATAAAATCATATGCTTTTCCCCTATTTGCAGGGTCTATAACTTTTGTAATAATTTTTTTTCTGTTTGCCGGCATCTGGTCAATCACACTCAAATCCAAATCCCCATAAAGCGACAAAGCCAAAGAGCGGGGGATTGGGGTTGCTGTCATGCTCAAAAGATGCGGCGTTGTCTTGGTCGTGTCTTTGTCCCGAAGCGTCTTTCTTTGCTCAACTCCAAACCGATGCTGTTCATCAATAATAACCAAACCCAGTTTATTAAATTTCACCTTATCCTGCAATATAGCATGCGTCCCAATTATAAAGTCCGAAGTAATAATCCCATCCTTGTTAGTTCTCACCTTTTTCTCCGTCCTCGTCAATATCCCAACATTAACTCGTTTAGGCTTATCTAATTTCTCACCAGTTTGTTCTCTGGGATTAATTTTATTATATTTAAGAATTTTCTTAATATTCTCATAATGCTGTTTAGCCAATATCTCTGTTGGCGCCATCAAAATCACCTGCCCCCCGCTCCAAATTACATTAAGTCCCACAATCACTGCCACCACAGTTTTTCCACTTCCAACATCTCCCTCAAGCATCCTATTCATTGGCTGTCCTTTTCCTAAATCTTTTATAATTTCCCAAGAAGATTTTCTCTGCGCATCAGTCAGCTTAAAAGGCAGCGATTCAACAAAACTCTTTGTTTCTTGTTCGCAAAACTCAATTTTAGGCGCGCTCAACTTAGTCAGCGCTGCCCGCGCCCTTTGCGCCTGCAATTGGATTATAAAAAGCTCATCAAACTTTAAGCGCTTTCTCGCTTGCTCTAGCTGTCCAGAGTCCTCTGGAAAATGAATATAGCATAAGGCAGAACCTAAATCAATCAAACCTAATTCCTGCTTCACTTCATCTGGCAAAAAATCTTCCACCTGCCCTGCCAAGGGCATTACCAGCTTAGTTAAAAACCTCACTTGCTTCTCTGTTAAATTCGCTGTCACCGGATAAATCGGAACCAATCTGCCTGTGTGCGTTGTTTCTCCGCCTCGGACAAGCTCATAACTCGGGTTGGTCATCTGCAAACCCCAATCACCATAATCAATTTTTCCAGCCAAATAAACCCAATCCCCTTGATGTAAAATTTTAGCCAAATATGATTGATTAAACCAAATCACTTTCATCCGATCGCCTGCTTCATCCGCCACCATTGCCTCAATCAAAATTTTTCGTTTCGCCCTGCTCCTTTTATTCTCAATCATCTCAATCCTCACCTTAATCGTTACCCCTTGTCCTGCTTGTAAACCCCTAATCGGTAAAACCTTGCTATAATCATCATACCTAAAAGGAAAGTGCCATAATAAATCCAAGGCACTTTCTATGCCTAATCTTTTTAATCTTGATGCAGTTGTTTTCCCCACTCGGGTCAGCTCGCTTACCGGGGTATTTAGAGTAATCATTATTTTATGTAGTGTATCAAAAATCAAGAATAAAAAAAAGCAGAGGCGCAGGATCCTGAGAATCCACGCACCTCTGCAAGTATGCTGTCGACATACTCGTTCAGAAACAAACAATGACTGTGACTCTCCGAGTCACTCCCCCTAAACTGCTATATGCAGCGTTTATTTCGTCGAAATGGCATCACCTTCCTCCAAGTTAAGCTGACCAGAGGCCAGCAGCTGCTGGCCCATATCCCGCACCCGTCCGCACGCTCGGCTCTACGTTACTCTTTTTCTCAATATAACAAATCCTAATAATTTATGCAAATTCCCTATGGATAAATGAGGCGCCGAAGAAATTTAGTTAAATAAAAAACAACCCTATAAAGGGTTTATTTATTTACGTAATCATTTACGTAAATTGCAAAATATTTAATTCATGAATTAAATACTGAATTCTTTGAAAATTGATCAGCTGGCCGAGCTGAGCTCGGCTCATCTTCACTCAGAAAATTGATCAGCTGGCCGAGCTGAGCTCGGCTCATCTTCACTCAGAAAATTGATCAGCTGGCCGAGCTGAGCTCGGCTCATCTTCACTCAG
>JABMQE010000022.1 GCA_013203415.1 Candidatus Falkowiibacteriota bacterium
CAAGCATTTTTTGAATTCTGTAAAGTACTCCCTAAGTGTGTTTTGATCAATGCAAGCAGGAACTCAGAATTATCTAATGAAATGTCTTTTGATACACAGTTGCGATACGAACCGGCATTTAACTGCTTCCAAAACGAATTCTGTGCTTGTTACTGTACCATGTCCAATAAGACTCTATCCCCAAATATATTTGCTGGGTCACATTACACAGTTCCTGAATACCATCTTGAACACGCCAATTATCCGCAAAGGCATTATGAGAAGCTCCCTTACCTTTCCAACAATAAGGAGGCTCAAAATCGTTAAATAGCTCGATACCAGTCAGAATTAAAACAGGGTTCATCCATTGCTCAGCCTTAAAATGCTTCCTTCCTCGTCTTGCCAATTTTGCAATAATCTTTTTTTCACGATCCGTTAAAATTGAACGCAATGTGCAAAAAGCTATAACTGCCCCTGGGAAATTATCAGCTATTTGCCTCATACGATTAACATCTTTACTCGTGAACTCGTTGAAAGATTTACATTCACCAAAAATGACAATTTGGGGTTTAATCTCATCGAGTCGTCCTTGAGATAAAAAAATCCCAAAATCAGCTTCAATTCCATGAGATAAAATCTTCCAAATTTCTTCTTTTTTACTAACAAAAGCTTGTTCCAAATTCATATCAGAAAAGTGTTTCAAAACCCAAAACTTAGGTTTAACACATCCTCTTTCATTGACATAGTCTTTATCAATTAAATTTTGCCAAAGACCTTTTGTATCAAGATTTAACTTTTGAAAATCATGCTTCACAACAATACTTTTGATCGAAAAAGAAGGAATCCAAGTCATTTCATTAGACAAACCGTGTCCTCCAAAAAATCTCAAACTCAAAGCCACGCAATATCCACCTTGTGCATAGTTCTCTACAGAAAAAGGACCAATTGTTCTTAAATGCCAATTGCTCTTTGAAACTGGTTTGACAATAGGAAAATCAAATTTCTCAAGACACCTCTCGCATATTACTTTATCCGATAAGTCATCCAAAGCATACCATGTATGCTGAGTACATTCAGGACACTGTAAAAAAATCCCGCCCTTAAGAATTTTGAAATTAAGCAGGTTTTTAAAATGTCTCTCAGCTATCTCAGGAGAATTATGGTCGAGCTTTATTAACAAGTCTTTCCATTTTTTAACAGGAACTGTTTTTCCTCGAACTTTAGACTTACTAACCCCTTCGCCCAAGCCTTCAACCTCTGACTCCACAGCAGCATGAGACATGTCATTAAGCAATTTAATTATTTCTTCCTTTTGAAATGTCCATATTCCGTGGATCCCGCCAACAGAATCAATAATTTTTAATAAAATTTTACCTGGGCCGGAAAGCTCAATCTCAAATCCAAGTTCTTTAAGCCATGCTTCAAACACTTTAAAATTCGTAGGAATTTTAAAAAAATGACTCCCCTCGTAATGTTTACACGGAATATTTATTCCTTCACTGGATATCCACGCTTTATCAAAGCTATGTGCTCCAAAAATACGAAAAGCATCTTTTAGATTACGTGGAAAAACTGAAGGACAATCGTATCTATTATAAAAATCCTTAAACCGCAGAATATTAATCCATCTCGGTTTTCCATTCCCTCCGTATCGATCAACGAAGTTCGGAGAAATGTCTTTAAACCTCAGAAAATTATCATCTAAAAGAACTTCCTCCGAATCTTCCTTTGCCATAATAGAGCAAAGCTCAACATGATCTTTATCTTTTGCCCACTCGTCCCACATTCGCGGATACCAATGCTGTAGAGAAATTGCGCCTTTCCCGGGTGACGCAAGTTTTTTTGAGAATGCTTGCATTTCTTTCATAGTAGACGATCGGGAACAAATAAAATTCGTATGGTGCATCATGTCTTTATTATGTCTATAAGGCACAAAATTCCGCTTTATAATTTTATTAACTAACTCAATATAGCTGTCTGCATACTGTTTGGGTAGCAGTATCACATCCCTACCTACAGCCCTAAGATTCCAATAATCGACAATATCAAGCCAAGATGTCGCATCTATAAAAAATATTGATGAATCGGCTCTCCATCCCCGCGGAGATGCTTGCAATTCAGCTCGCGTAATCCGTAACGGATAAGATCCTTCGTTTAAAAGACAATCCAGAAAATTACTCTGATCTATAGCGAGGTCTTGCGAGTTAAAACAATGAGAATAATTTTTCTTAATATAGCCCATTTCTTTTGAGCTCGGAAAATCGCCAAAACAGCACGCAGACAATAATGCTATTTCTTTGGAAGGCTTTGGGCAAAAAACCTTTATAGGATGTCGGCGCTCAAACTTAAAATCTTTATCGTATAATTGCCCATACAGATCTGTAATATCTACGCCGAATGATATGTGATAATCATCCTTAATATTTAACACTTCTCCAAAAGACAAAAGACGTTCTTTATCAAACAAAGAGACTTGTAATTTTTGCTTCTCTTTTGCCACGAGATAATCTGGATCGAACGCATTCAAATACCCCTTAAGGATTGATGGCGCCGAAGGTTGGCGAAAATGGCGGCCTTCCCAATTTTGAGGGATCTTTTTAAAAAAAGGAATTATCGGATTGTAAACACCCCCCCAAAGACAGGTATTAACTCGAAACACCTCGTGCAGTGTTCTCTTATCTTCCTTATCTACCAAGAATGCAAGCCTTATAGGACGCATTTTTTTTGTAATGGTGATTTTCTTATCTTTTAATGACATTTCTTTCTTAATCCTCAATTTCGTGCAGAACATGCTTTACGAAGAAGGCTTTGGCTAGCATTGATTATTCAATTTTATCTTTGTAGTTTTATGCAAATCGATACCTTTCAATCAAATTATCAAACTCATGAAAATTTGATATTGTCCTTTTTTTACATCATCCTGCTCTGTCTTCGGAGCAAGGACAAAGAGTAATTTTTGTACCTTCTTTAAGTTTAAAACAGGTCTATACCAGACACCGTTTGGCTTACTTATAACGCCGCTCTTCAGCGGGCGCGGTTTTTTACGATCCGCTGAAAGAGAATGTTGAACTAAGCCGCAAGCTG
>JABMQE010000023.1 GCA_013203415.1 Candidatus Falkowiibacteriota bacterium
TAGTATTATAGACCCAGACATATTCGTTGATGTGCTGGAATTCTGAGTCTAGATATTTTACACGAAGATGGGCGTTTTGTTTCGGATAATTCATCATAAAAAGATTGCCATCGTTCTTTAGGACACGCATTGATTCTTTAGTGAGTTCAATGTACCAGTTTATATAATCATCAAAATCTTTTGTATAGTTTTTGTTACCATATTTAATGCCTACATTATAATCAGGATCCCCAAAGGCCATATCAACACTGTTGTCTGGTAAATCTTTTAGGATGTGCATAATATCACCATTGTAAATTTTATTGGTATAGTCAGAGATTTTACTTCGCTGTCGCGGAGATTTTTTAGAAGGTAAAACAAAAGTTTCTGTTTGTTGTTCTTCTTCGTTTGTTCGCACTGTATCAAATAGGATGCCTTGGATAGAAATTTTTTGCTTGCCTTTTAATATAATTGGTTGGTAGTTTTTGTTTGCAGGTTGTAATCTTATCTGCCCTTTTTCTTTATAAAAAGTTTTGAGTGTTGCTTCGTCGCCATTTAGAAGCGCTACTATTTTATCGCCATTTTCGGCGGTATTTTGTTTTTTGAGTAAAATGGTATCCCCATCACGAACATCCTCGTCAATCATACTGTCGCCTTGTACTCGGAGGGCATAAACATCATTATTTTTTGGAAGCTTACTTTTGGGAACAGCAATGGTTTCCTTTTCCTGTATTGCTTCAATCGGCTGACCAGCTGCGATGGTTCCTAGCAAGGGTATTTGCACCATTTCTTCTCGCTCTTTTAATTCAATGCCACGCGCGCTATGTTCTTCTTTGTTTAGCATTCCTTTTTTAATTAGAGCATCAATTTGTTGGTGCATACCCGAGTGTGCTTTCAGTCGAAAGTGTTTTCGCATTTCCTCAAAAGTAGGAGAGTAGCCCCTTTTTTTTATGTAACTTCTTACATAATCATAAATTCTTTTTTGTTTTTTTGTGATTGTGAGCATGTTGCGTCTTGACTTAATTGTTAAGTTTGCTATAATTTAATTATACTGAAAATTTACTGAAAATGGAATGGTGAGTTATCCACAGGGGATTTACCTTTGACATAGCTTTTTCATTTACTCTAATCTCGAAAAATAAAATGAAATTAAAACAATTTCTCCAACAATTAAAAAAAGCCAACAAAAACCAAACCCAAAACCCCGAAATCATCCTAGCCGATGGCCGCCCTGTAACCAGAGTCGTCTTCTCCTCCGCCTACAAAACCGGCAAAAGTTTGGTTGTGACGGATGAGTGAGGGAGGGGGGGGAGTCGCCATCTCGTAAACGCCCGCGGCAGGGCGTTTTTCGGTTGACAAAATAGGCAAAGTTAAGTAAGTTATAACCATGAAACTAGCTACCCTCATTCTTACAATAGCACTATTTTTACCCCTCACTGTGTCCGCTCACCCAGGCAGAACAGATAGTTCGGGTTGTCATACTTGTCGAACTAATTGTTCGTCATGGGGTTTAAGTTACGGAGAATACCATTGCCACAGAGCAAAAACTACTGCACCCCAACCAGTAGAGCCAGTTAGAAGTCATAGGGTAGAAGACGGCATCGGCTATACAACCCCCGCGCCAGATTATAAAACACCCGAGCCCGATGTTGATTCAGATATTGATGATGATATTCTAAATACAGTCGCGGTTCAAAAATTAGCAGAAGAAGCAGGTGATGACGACAGTGAGAGTGGATGGATAATTTTTTGGATTTTTGTTGCTGGGGGTATAGGATATGCAGCTGCGAAGGCAAGGAAGAAATAAAAAAACATCCACCCAAGCTGTTTTTAACCTGCCCCCGCACGTTACGGAGTTGATTTTTTATACAATAGGACTATAATGACAAAATCACTATACGGCTTATGTTGCAACTATTAGAAAATAAAATAGTTATTGAACTTTGGGATTTCTTTACAAGTTTGTTTTTCGTGTGGTCATCGGTGGTCTTCCTTACCGTTATACTTGTTATTCTCTTTTTTAGGAAACAAATAAGGCATATCATGACAGTGCCAAAATCGAAAGAGGCGTTTCTTAGAAGTACGGAAAATGTACAAAAAATAGAAATTATTAAACAACCAAAACAAAGCAATACAGCGAGTTGGGTAGCTTTATTTGTTTCTCTGGGCGTTCTTCTCTGGTCCATGTATTGGTCAATATATACGTATAAACAATTTCTCCCCTTGCAGAAATCGAATGTTATTTTTTCTGAAGCAGATATAGAAATTACACAAAGCATGAATGACATGACTGTAGACGAGGAAACAGGCAAGACCGAAAGAATGCCTGTTGATAACATAGTGGCAACAATAAAAAATGTCGGTAAGGCGGAAGCACGAAATATTAAATTTAGAATTTACACTTTTGGTTTTAGCGAGGAATCGACGTTAGGAGAACCTCGGCGATTTAATGATAAGTTGGTGCATTCATTACAATCAGGTGAAAGTGCAAGATTCGGTACAGTGATAATTGGACACCTTGGAAAGAAGGGGGGAAAAAATTATGATATGGTGGTTAATAAGGAGCGATCGGCAATGTTATATCATCTAGAGTATACAGATTCTATAAGCAATGAACCACAAAATAGAGTATTCTTTTTTATATACACTGTTGGAAGTAACTATGTAGGCTCTCTTATATGTAAAGATTATGAAAAAGTTCAAGATAGATTGGAAAATTACTTCAACGAAGAAGATAACGACTACGTGTTGAATTATATAAAAAATAGCCCTTGTTCATAAATTAATAATATATAATATATTTAAAGAATTAACATTGTGTTACGAAAGGAAAAATATTATGAAAAAGAGAACATTAATTTTTATCATCGTTTTGTTGTTGGTTTTTGGGGTGGGGGTTGTTGGTTCGCGGGCGGTGATGGATTATTCACGGAAAGCGGAAAGGTATTATAATTACATGTGTAATCGGACAAAGATAGGTTTGACTCACGCCATGATATGCGATTTAAGCCATCGGATAGATGCTATTCCAGAAGGCCCCCAGGGTCCTCCAGGCCCCGCAGGACCGAGTTTGAAAGTGGTTGATGCCGAAGGGACAGAGGTGGGGTATTTGTTGGAAGGAAGAGCAGGGGCTAGTGGTTTTGGTTATTCTCATGTGCGTGTCTTCAGCCCTGACTTTAATTTGATACTGACCTTATATCTTCATAATGGCACCATTAGTCTGGATTCATTAGCAACGCAATATCCTGCCGATGAATTGTATTATGAAAATCCCCAGTGTTTGGGCGAACCGCATGTAATACACATGACAAACCCATATTTTTTGGGTATTCGTGGTCCCCATGATAACCGACATTGGTATAGGGCGGATGGGTATGAAGATGTAAGAGAAAATGTTCATTTTACAGGGCAACAATATAATGATGGTACATGTCGGGTGATTGATCAAACTTATGAGTATTCAGCCAAAGTCTACGAAATACCAGAACCAAGCTTTGTCGGACCATTAAGGATTATTGAGGACTAATATTTCAAAAACCGTCACACCAGCGGTTTTTGTTTTTCCCTCCCCATGCTATACTAAAACCAACATAAATTAACCATTGCTCCTGAGCATGCTCCGGAGCAAGCTCCGGAGCAAACCCATGCCAATACGAAAATTCATCAGAAAACTCACCCGTTCTGGCAATAGACGAAGCACCACTGTCACTATCCCCGCCTACCTCATCCGCCAACTCAAATGGCGCGAACACCAAAAAGTAGTTGTCCAAAAAAGAGGCAAAGGTATTCTCATCACCGACTGGCCTGTAAAGTCCAAGAAATAAATTCATACATAAATTATCTCCCCCTTACCACCTGTCCTGAGCAAAGTCGAAGGAAGGGGGAGAATTCTTGCCCGCCTCTGGAGGGAAAGAGGGGGTAAAAGTCAGAGTACGTGGATTAAAAGACCCCTCCCGAGACCTCCCCTTGTCAAGGGGAGGATAACTGTTTAATTCCAACGCGAATTTTATTTTTGTGGTATAATAAAACCATAATCTTTAACAAAAAAACCATGCAAAATTTATCTCCAGAACCAACTAACCAACCCAAATCCAATCCCGCTTTGAAAGTGTTGGGGGTGGTGGTGATGGTTCCTTTATTGTTTTTACTGATTAGTGCTATTATTTACGGTTGTTCGTGGGGGATGGGTGGTATTGTTTACGGTGGTATATTTTACCTGTCTCTCGCATTCTTTTTAATCCAAGTAATTATTACTGTATTCAGAAGAAGGCGTCTTAGTAATGTAGATATTGGATTTTTAGTTGTTGGCGCAATAGTAGTTTTTTTCTATTACGTTTCCACATATCCGAACTGTATCTGGGGATAAATCATTCCTAGTAAGCTCCTTCCAAACTTAACAACGGAGGTTAGAGGTGAAAGTAAAAACCAGTATTGCAGTCGCATTGGTTGTTCTGGGAGTAGTCGGTATTAGTGAAGCCTACGGCCCAAAAACCACGCACCGTTTTATAACATGGAAAGCGGCGCACGTTCTAGTCGAAAAGTATCCTCAATACAAGGAGATAATTTCATCCAGAAATCTCGAAGCTCTACTTAAAGGAGTAGAAGAGGAAGATGAATTTGGTGTCTTTACTCGCAGTAAGAATCATTTTCTTAGGCCTACTGATGGGAGTGGTTGGTATAATGAATTACTCGAGCCCGGTTCAAAAGGAACCTATGCTAACACCTATCAATGGGCAACAGGTAATGACAGTTATGATTGGGGTTCATGCGTCAAATCTTATCTATCGGGAGGTTACTTATGGGCTTTTGAGGGTTTAGGCCATCAAGTTCATCTAGTTCAGGATCCCACCGTCCCTGCCCACACAAAGAATGATACTCATCCGCCTCCAGCTGGCGACGACGTCGAATCGTACTGCCAAGCACACACCCAATCCGACTCTACTGCTTCTCTGATCACCACACCCATCATCATTCCTGATACTAAAACCGACTTTCCCGAAATGAAACTTCGGGAATTACATTACGGAGCGGCCCTGCTTAGCTACAACGCCAACCGCTTCCAAGCCACCCAACCCTCTGATTTCAACGGCCGATGGGAAGGCGAACTAGCCCGGATGTTTGATATCAGAGCCATCAAAGTCGGCCCCGCCTATAAGTGGGTTATCACCGGCATCGGCTCCTTAGGCGAAGAATGGTGGGAGTGCCAAGGGGATCCCGGCTATTATTATATCGAGAACACCGATATAAGAACCCCGATCCCTAATGGCTGGGACAAGCACCTTTGTGAAGAATTTGCAGAAGAGCTGATTCCTGCAGCTATCAGTTATACAGTTGCAGTACTCAAGCTCTTTTTTGAAACCGTAGAAAAGGAGCTTGTGCCAAAAATCACCCTCTCTGTTCTTTATAGCGATTCGATAGCATCCGACACTCGCGCAATCGACCACAACATCAGGCCAACAATCAAGGTTGAGTGGGAAAACTTCAGCACCCACAAAGATTTCATCGAAGTGCTTTGGAGGAATAACCGCGCCGAATACTCTTCTCTTGGCTTCACCTTCGAGCCAAATTCTGCCATCTTTTATTCAAGGTATTCTATGTACAGAGATGGCACTCTCCAAGTCCGTTCTACGGACAACAAGAAAAGAATGGGCCAAGGCGAATATGTCTATTCACCCATCATCAACATCAAAGTTGTCCCTCATCCCACCCTCTATCACGTCTCCAAAAATGGTTCCGATGACACTCGCAACGGTCCCTTTCTCACCATCCAAAAAGCGCTCGATCGCATTAGGCAGTATCATGAGGACGCGCTAAAAGGCGCCAAGCCGATTGTTGATACCGTCCTGGTCGAACGCGGCGTCTATAATGAATCACCCATAATCCGCGCCCCAACCAACCTTATCTGTTCCGACACCCTCTACTGCACCATCGGCAATAAAGACCATGTTATTGTTGTTTATGGTGATGGATCCAACGACATGGGCAGCTTGGAGAATTTCCGCATCAACCAAGAAATCCATCTCCAAGCTAAGGGTTTCGAAATCCGCAATAACTACATCACCCAAGAGAACTGGAACGAGGAGGATGCAGATCTTAGCGATCGCTATTGGGCGGTTTTTCTCAGGTATCATTCCTATAACATCAAAATCATCAGAAACACCTTTGATGTAACTCGCGTTTTAGGGGTTATAGATTCAGATGTTTTTGTCTATTCCAACCTCGTCACTGAAAGGTGCCTCGAACTCGCTGATATCTATAGGGAGGACTATTCCGTTGTCCTTGGCGGCCGCCGCGATTATGCCAACTCGTTTCTAGGCGGCGAGATAAAGATTTACGGTCAGTTTCTCTCTGCCACCTATAACTGGTGGGGGACACCCGATATAGAAGAGCTAAAATGGCTCGTTCGCAACAAAAGGATTGATAATCGTT
The DNA here is from genome assembly GCA_013203415.1 of Candidatus Falkowiibacteriota bacterium. GTDB lineage: Bacteria > Patescibacteriota > Patescibacteriia > UBA2591 > JABMQE01 > JABMQE01. The sequence goes on from JABMQE010000023.1 coordinate 6,409, forward strand.
TTCATCTCACCTCGCCTCCTTCCGATGTCGGCGCCAAGCTTCCGTTGGAAAAACAAGGCGACTTCGACTTGGACGGCCAAGTCGGGTTTACCGACTTCACCCGTCTTATCTCCCACTTTGGCAATAAGGAGGAAGATGAAAAGTGGGACTCCCGCTACGACCTCGACGCTAACGGCACTATCAACCTTTCTGACTTTCTCGCCTTAGTTGCCGCCTTCGGCAAATAGCACCTTCGTTTAACCGTCTACAACCCGGTCAAGATTTCTTTGGCCGGGTTTTAACTTGTTTTTTTATCCCTCCCATGCTAAACTCACCCAATACTCAGAGACGCCCCGCATGCGGGGCGTCTCCGTCCTCTGTCGTCTCTGTCACCCGTCCCCCGGTTATCTAAGGAGGTATCACCATGGCGCGAAAATTCGAGATGGAGGTCTGGTTCCACACCATCAGGCCCAACGAGCGTTTCTACGATGGCCAAGGCAAAAGGTGGAAACGCCTTAAGAAGCCCCGCCTAGACGGCGCCAACGCCAAAAGCGACTGGAAGCCGAAGAAAGGCGAGGGCCACCTGTTTTCCAACTTCCGCGACCAAAGCAAGGTCAAAGTCAGGTTCCGCTAGAAGGAGGAGGCCATGTCAAAAACCGCAACAACCGTTGCCGAAGAATTCACTGTCCCGGCGCTTTTCCAATCGGTCTCTGGCGACCAGCGCTTCTCGATCAACGAGAGGGTCTACCGGAAGCTGGAAAGGCCAGTCGGAATTTTCACCGCCGAGATAGAGGGCGAGCTAAAAGCGGGGGAAACCAAGCTCCGCTTTTTCGAAGGCCGCCACGCCGTCAAAGTCCGCAAAGAGTAGCACAGCGCTCACTCTTTGCGAAGGGCTCATCCCTCGTGTGGATGGGCCTTTCTATTTTAATCTAATTTTAATTGTTCTTTATATATTTTTATGTTATATTAAAACAATCCGTAAAAGGATAAGTAGGGGAGGCAAGTGGAGGATTTTTGTTAGTTATGGCCGAAGTTAAAGAAAAAGCTAAATCATTTTATTATAAAGCTAACCCCAAAAGCGATAGTTTGGTTTTTCTTTTTCATGGATTCTCCGGCAGTCTTTACGACCTTAAAGAAGTTGCCGAGTATCTAGTAGCCCAGCACTTGGATGTAAAAGGCGTTCGCTTAGCTGGCCATGGCTCTAGCCCCGAAGATTTGGCCGCCACCACTGCCGGCGATTGGTGGCATTCTGTTAACCGCGAAATGCTGGCTATAAAAGACAATTATAAAAATATTTTTATCATCGGCTATTCATTTGGCGGTAATCTGGCCATCGATTTTGCTCTCCGCTACCCCCTAATTATAAAATCAATCGTCTTGCTTGGCCCCTCGGTTTTTATAAGAAGAGACAAACTTTATCGCTTTTTACTTCCATACAAAAAGGTCTTTTCCAAATATCAAACAAAAAGAATCGGTTCTCCAAAGGATATTTTAGAATACGAAGAAAAGGGCGGTTATTCCCGCATTTTTATAAAAAGTATAAAAGAATTTTTTGATTTTATTACCGACTATACCATAAAAGAAATTCCTTTTCTTAAAACCCCAACCTTAATAATCCATTCCAAAAAAGACAAAGTTGTCCATCCAAGAAGCTCTACTTATATTTATAATAAAATCCAAAGCCCAAAAAAAGAATTAATGTTTTTGGACGACCACGAGCACAATCCTTTTTTCTACGACAAAAAACCTGAAATTTTTGAAAAAATAAAAAACTTTCTAAAAGAAAATAGCTAAACCGCCGGCAGGCGGTTTTCTATTTGTATTGCTAAAACCCTTAAACAGGTGTTAAAATTATTAACTCTATTAACTCTATTAACTCTATTAACAATAAATGGTCACCCTGCCCCAAAAATTTTTTCAAATTTCCACAAAACATCCCAAAAAGGATTTTTTAGTTGCCAAAAAAGATGGCAAATGGCGCTCCATCGCCTTTAAGCAAGCCGGCAATTTTATCAAATTTTTTGCCTGCGGTCTTAGGGAGATTGGCCTTGCCAAAGGCGACCGCGTTGCTATCCTCTCGGCCAATCGTCCTGTCTGGCCTATTGTTGATTTAGGCATAATGTCTGCCGGCGGCATCTCTGTTCCGATTCATACTACCTTAAGCCAAGCTAAAATAGAATATATATTAAAAGATTCCGAATCGCGGTTTTTGTTTGTTGCTGGCCAGGAAAATTTTGACAAAATTTTAAGCATCAAAAACAAAACCAAAACTCTTCTAAAAACTGTTTATCTGGATGCGTTTTTGTCCGAGGTAGGGGAGGCGGAAAGCTTTGACCAGCTCTTAAATCTTGGCTATGAATCAAAAGCCGAACTTGATATTGATAAGCACGTTTCAAAAGAGATAGCGAGCATTGTTTATACTTCCGGTACGACCGGCGAGCCCAAAGGCGTTATGCTATCACACGAAAACTTTTTAACCAACGCGATAAGCGCCATCAGAGCTGTTTCTATAAAATCAAGCGACACTTTTCTTTCCTTTCTTCCCCTTTCCCATGTTTTAGAGCGGACTGCCGGCTACTATGTTCCTATGAGCGTCGGCGCCACAATCAACTATGCCGAAAATGTAAAAAAACTCGCCGACAACTTAAAAGAGGTCAAGCCCACAGTCCTTGTCTGCGTTCCCCGTATTTTCGAAAAAGTTTACGAAAAAATTATTGATAAAACCAAGCACGAAAAAGGCCTAAAGAAAAAACTGTTCTTCTCTGCTCTAAAAACCCAAAGTGAAATCCATCATGCCCGCCGTGAAGGCCGCTCTATAAGCCCTGTTCTTAAAATTAAAGCCAAGGCCTTAGATAAACTGGTTTGCTCCAAAGTCCGCCAGGCCTTGGGCGGCCATTTGCGGTTTGCTGTTTCCGGCGGCTCTTCCCTAAACAAAAAAATCGCCCGCTTTTTCGAGGACTTAGGCATAAACATTATCGAGGGTTATGGCCTTACCGAAACCTCGCCCATTATCACAGTCAACCATCTCGATAAATACGAGTTTGGCACTGTCGGCCTGCCGCTTAAAGAGGTCCAGCTTAAAATCTCGGCCGACAAAGAAATTTTGGTTAGGGGCCCTAATGTTATGTCCGGGTATTGGAAAAATCCCCAAGCAACTGCCGAGGTTTTAACTCCCGAGGGCTGGTTCTCTACCGGCGACTTGGGCTTTTTAGACGAGTATGGCTTTCTTTCCATCATCGGCCGAAAAAAAGAAATAATCATCACCTCTGGCGGAAAAAATGTTTCACCCGAGCCAGTCGAAAATGCTCTCCAGCTTTCCAAATACATTTCCCAGGCCATGATAATCGGCAATAATCGCCGTTTTGTTTCTGCCTTGATTGTGCCGGATTTCGAAAAACTAAAGGATTTTATAAAAGAAAAAAAACTAGATAAATTTGAACTTGTTAAAAACAACGTCCTCATCAACCTTATCGAACACGAAGTTAGCCAGCAGTTAAAAGATTTGCCAGAGTTTGAAAAAGTTAAAAAGTTTGTTCTTCTGGACTGCGAATTTACGCAAGAGGCAGAAGAGCTTACCCCAACTTTCAAACTCCGCCGCGCCATTATCGAGTCCAAGCATAAAAAGGGGATCGAGGCAATGTATGCCGAAGATAGTTAAGCGAATTTATAAACAAACCCACTCTTCCCAAAGCGCCAAGTTATCCCCCAAGTGCTTTTGTTTTATTTTGGGGTTTTGTGGTATAATAAATACAAATCTAATAAAGAATTAATCAGACATCATTAAACACAAATTAAATGTTGGTGGTTGTTTTATTTAGGTTTTATCATAATGATATATAAATTAGACGAAAAAAAAATCAAGGAGGTCGTAGAAAGTGGATCAACAGCACTATTTCGGTACTGTTTTGAACACAAAAAACACTTTCTGGTTACTGGAATATCTGGTGGTTTGGATAGTGCAGTTACATTAGGGTTTGCCCAGAAAAGTTGTGAATTAGCCAAAAATAAAAAATATCAGTTAACCTCCCTAGGGCTTATAATGCCATGTTTATCAGATCCTAACGCTGAAAAATTAGCGCGTCAGGCGATTAAAAATTTTAGTGCCGATGAATTATATGTTCCGTTAGATTCCGTATTTGAAACTATAAATAATACCGTAATTTCCACCATAAATATAAAGATAGAATCCATATTAGATAAAGTAAAAACCGAGAACCCGTTAAATAATTTTGAATGGTCGAAGAAAGTCGCTCAGGGTAATATCAAAGCTCGTCTAAGGATGATGTGCGGTACATACCATATTGCTCGTATGCTTGATGGCATAGTTCTTTCTACTGATAATCTTTCCGAGTTTTGGATGGGATTTTGGACACTCAATGGTGATGTCGGAGATTTTGGGGTTATTCAAAGTATTTTAAAAGGCGTTGAGTTATACGATATTGCCCAATATTTAGGGGTACCATCCGACATCTTAAAAGCTAAACCAGATGATGGGCTTGGTATAGCAGGGGGAGACGAAGATCAACTCGGTGCAAATTATGAGACGGTAGACAAAGTTATGATAGAATTAATTCAAAAAGGATTTAATCCGAATGGCCACACAGAACAATTAAATAACCTACCAAGCGTTACGGGGGTGCCAAAAGAATTAGTACTAAAACTAGCTAAACGGAGCTTAAACAGTTCTTATAAAAGAAGAGGTTGCGTAGTGGTAAAGCGCGATGAGCTCGGTCTGGCACCCATAAAAGAGATTAAGCTCTGATACTCCTTTGTATGAAACACTTTAAAAAAATAGGGATAATAGTTGTTAATCTCTTATTCGACCATGATTATTTTTACAAATTTTTAGGTTTTCTTAACACAAATATTCTTCTTGGAAGGATTCGCGGCATGTTCCTGGTTTATCCCGCTAGTGAAAAATTTACAAAAGCTTTTGTTTATAATTGGTATGCCAAAAAAATAAAATGGAAGCCGGCTTTAGTGGGGTTCTTCCGTCAGGAAAACAAGTGGGGAATAATTTTTGGAATTTCCGCTACCGAAGAAGATTTTTGGAAAGATTACGATACCGAAAAATTAAAAAAATTAAATTCCAAACTTGAGAGTATAAAAAAAATAATCAAAGCTGATCAAAAAAATTTTGCTGGTGTTCTGCCTGGGATTCTTGCTAAGGGAGGGGTGGTAAACAAATCAACAGAAGCGAGAGCAACGGTTTTGGCAATTTCTCAGGCGATAGAAATATTAAAAGCCAGAGAGAATATGCCCGACAATTCACCCTTAATTGTTATTGGAGCAGAAGGTTTCATAGGCAATCAGCTAGTTAATTTTTTAAGAGAAAGAGGATACAAAGGAGACATTCACACCATTGATATAAAACTTAGTGAGAAATCCGGAGGCCTGCCTAGGGAGTTAGAGGGTAGGCCCACCATCATCCTCAACCTAACTAAAAGGGGAGCACTAAGCGAATATATAGGATCAGTTTGGTCGGAGGCGGTAATAATTAACGAAGTTTACCCAGAACCGTCCAAAGAGGAATTAATGGCGATTCAAGAAAGGGGGGCTCACTGTTATCATGTAGTCGGGCTGAAAGGAAAATCATGGCCATCATTTCCTGGTGCCTACAGCGGAGGAATTCCTTGCTGTGCCTCGCTCACTATTCCCCAAAAAGGTGACGTTATAATAAAGAAACTAATTTAATAAGGAATCCATGCTTCTTTTTGATAAAATAAATATTGCCTTAGTAGTTGTGGCCTTGGTTTATCTTTTGCTTGCATTACTCATCCTATATAGGGGCAGGGGCAAGCAGGTTCGTAATTTTTATTCCCTAGTTATTTTTAGTGTTATCTTATGGACTCTGGGCATGTTTTTCTACAGGAGTGCCTCGGCAGAACTTTCTTTGTTCTGGTGTAGGGTTCTCTATATCCTAGCAACATTCACAGCCAGTAGTTTCTTTCTTTTTTCCTATGTATTTCCGGAGAATAAATTCCCGTCAGTTAAAAAAATAATTTTTTCCGGTATTCTGAACTCGTTCATTGTCATTCTAGTTTTAGTGCCCAATATTATTATAAAAGATGTAAATATCATCGAAGGAGAAGAAAAAAATATCATCTGGGGTAGATGGTATTTTCTTTACTTCCTGTATATTTCAGGACTATTTCTTAGCGGATTGATTGTGTTGTTGAAAAAACATTTAAGAAGCACGGGCATAGCTAAACTTCAATTAAAATATGTTTTTGGTGGCTATTTATTGGGGTCAAATTTGGCTATGTTCACCAATTTGTTGATGGTTTGGTGGGGTGACTTCAGGTTCAATTGGTTGGGTCAAATTCTCTCCGCTTTTATGGTGGGTTTTACTGTTTATTAGATCGTCCGTCACCGTCTCATGGATATCCGCCTCCTTGTCACTCGTTCTATCCTCTACTTCCTTCTCATCATCTACGTCGCCGGTCTTTATACCTTCCTCACCTTCATCGCCGGTGAACTGCTTGTCGAAAGAGCAGGCGTGAGCTCTAGTTTTATCCCCCTGTTTATCGCTTTTGTTATTGTTATTGGTTTAGACCCATTAAAGAGAATCCTAACCAAATACACAGACAAACTCTTTTACAAAGGCCGCATCGATTACCAAAAAGTCCTAAGGCATCTTTCCGAAGTTATTGCCTTGGAAATTAACCTAGACCACCTTCTCGACTCTATCCTGGAAATCCTAAACCGCGAATTAAAAATCAAAAACGGCGTTATCCTTTTAGCTGACAAACAGGGAAAATTTTTCAAGCCCGAAAGCTTTCTTGATGGACGCAAAAGCGTTATCTTAGATGATAAAAGCCCTCTTATTCGATACCTAAAGAAAGACAAAAATCTTATTATCACCGAAGAGCTAATCCGTATGACAGATGACGCCAAAACACCAACCGAAAAAAATTATCTCGAGCGCGTTAGGAAAGATTTAGAAGACCTCGACTGCGCCCTCTGCCTTCCCGTCATTATCGACAAAAAGCTAACCTCGGTTGTGATTGTCGGCCCTAAGCTCTCCGGCGATATGTTCTCTTTCGAAGATGTCCGCCTTTTCGAAGTCCTTGCCCCGCAAATGGCTGCTGCTATCGAAAAAGCCAAGCTCTACGAAGAGGTTCAGGACTTTAGCATTACCCTCCAGCAAAAAGTGGAAAAAGCCACCCACGAATTGCAAGAAGCCAACATCCATCTTCGCCAGCTCGACAAAGCCAAATCCGAGTTCCTTTCCATTGCCGCCCATCAGCTCCGCACCCCGATTTCCGGCATCAAAGGTTATCTTTCCATGCTTTTGGATGGCGACTTCGGCACTCTCGATGAGAAAAAAAGAAAAGTCATGCGCACTGTTTTCAACAGCACCGAGCGCCTAAACCGTTTGGTTAATGTTTTCCTAAATATCTCTCGCATCGAATCCGGCCGCCTAAAACTTAGTCCAAGCCCGGTAGTTGTAGAAGAGCTGGTCGAAAGCGCTATCAATAATTTTAAGATTGTTGCCCAAAGAAAAAAAATAGAGCTCGAATTTATAAAACCAAAAAAGAAAACCAAGCCCATTAATATCGACCGCGACAAGATTACTGATGTTGTTAACAACCTTATTGATAATTCCATCAAATATACCGAAAAAGGGAAAATCGCTGTTCAGGTAAAACAGGAAAAAGGCCAGGTTATGTTTGCTGTTAAAGATACTGGCATCGGCATGGCCGAAGAAGATTTGTCCGGGATGTTTAACAAATTTAGCCGTACTTCTGCTTCCGAAAGAATCAATACCGGCGGCTCTGGCCTTGGCCTTTATATCGCCAAGCGCTTGGTAGAAGCCCATGGCGGCAAAATCTGGGCCAAGAGCCCTGGCCGCGGGCAGGGAAGTACTTTTATGTTCTCTTTGCCGATAAAATAAAAGAAGAGCCGCTATTGCTTGTGTAGCACGGCTCTTCAAACACGTTGACGTCGATAGTGTGGCTTCTTCCTCCGCCTGTCTCGTCTCTGTCTCAAAGTATAGATTCCAGAGACAAGGCAAGGCAGAGCAAGGAACATGAGAACTATAAGCCCCAGTCCAAATTGGCCTTTTGCAGCGATCAATCCGCCTACTACCACAAAGGCCACCCCGCCCAAAATCCTTCTCATTACCTATCTCTCCTTCCTTGCCTCATTTTCAAGGGCAAGACGACTCTCGAACTGTCCAGCACCGCGCGGCCTCCGATGCAGTATCGCTCGCCAGCCAATCCAGCTGCGGCAAGGACCGCAGCTACTATCGCCAGGTAGTAAAACTCGTAATCATGGAGCACTCTCGCCAGAAAAACGAGCACAACGACGACAATGACGAATAGTACACCTGCCTTTGCATAGCTCATCTTTTCACCTCCTTTCAAAGGTACTTAAATAATATCATATTTTACAAAAAAAGTCAACCAAAAAAAATTTTCGCATTTTCGCATCAACCTTTTCGCATTTTCGTAGTTTCGCATGCGCTTTCGCCCGCCTCGCCAAGACGAGTCTTGACTCGTCGAGGCGGGTAGTTTCGCATTATCTAAACCCCTAAAACAAGCTAAAAATGCCATCTCTTAAGCAAACAATAAAAAACATCCAAACCTTAAAAATCCAAGGCGCTAATGCTGTGGCCGAAAATACCTTAAAGTCCTTGTTGGATTTTGGTAAAAAAATAAAAGCTAAAAAACCAAGTGATTTTTTAACTCAAATAAAAAAAGCTGGCAATGATTTAGCTTTTGCCCGCCCCACCGAACCAATGGCCCAAAACCTTGTAGAAATTGTTAAAACCAAACTCAAGGTAATGGCCAAACAAGGCGCCGAAGTAAAACAACTTAAAGAAATCCTCGACTACATTGTTAACCACGAACTCCGCGAATTAGAAGAAGATCATAAACAGCTTACAGAAACAGGCGCCAAAGTTATCGACAACAACGACACCATCCTTACCTTCTGCCACTCATCAAGCGTTGAAAAAATATTAATTGCCGCCAAAAAACAAAAAAAGAAATTCAAAGTTATTGTTCCCGAAACCCGCCCGCTTTTTCAAGGCCGAATCACTGCTCGTAAATTGAGCAAAGCCAAAATAAATGTTACAATGATAGTAGATTCAAAAACCGACCAACTCCTGCATAAAAAGGAGGTGGACAAAGTTTTAATTGGCGCCGACGTTATCCTAAAAGATGGAAGCATTATAAACAAAGTCGGCAGTTTTGGAATTTGTGAAGATGCTTTCCAGCATCGAATTCCCGTCTACGTCGCCGCCGTCACCCTCAAGCGGACAAAAGGCAAAGTCCCAATCAAAATCGAAAAACGCCATTCCCTCGAAATCTGGAAAAAAGCTCCAAAAAATATCACCATCGAAAATCCGGCTTTTGATAAAGTGCCCAAGAAATTTATTACCGGAATTATCACAGAACGGGGGATTATTAAGTAAAGAAGGTTTATCCGCCGTAGCCTTGAGCGAGCGAAGCGAGTCGAAAGGCGAAGGCGGAGGATTATAAAATAAAAATTAAAACTTAAAACTTAAAAATTACGATACCTCATGCCAAAAACAAAATTTATCCGCCGAAGCTCTGCTAAGCAGAGCGTAGGTGGGGAAGTCGAAAACTATTATCTCCACTTGGGTTCTAAACCAAGTCCTAAGGAGCACATCATTGCCACCTACCGAGTGGAGTCGCGTTTTGCTTGGGAAAAAGTAGCAACCGAAATTGCGGCCGAAACCTCTATTGGCACCTGGACCCAGCTCTCAACTCTAAAAGCTCCCATCGCCCGCAAATTGGCTGGCCGCGTTTTTAATATAGACAAAAAAAAGAAACTAATAAAAATCGCCTACCCCCTGGCTCTTTTCGAAAAAGCAAGCATTCCCCAGCTCCTCTCTGGCCTGGCCGGCAATGTTTTTAGTTTAAGAATGATAAAAAACATTCGCTTGGAGGATTTAGATTTTCCGCAAAAATATCTTAATAATTTCGGGGGCCCGGCCTTCGGCCGCAACAGAGTTAAATACAAACTTAGGGCCAAGAATCGGCCTCTTATTGGCGCTATCATGAAACCAAAAATTGGTCTATCAGCCAGCGAAAATGCCCGTCTTGCCTACCGACTTTGGGTTAACGGAGCCGACATTGTTAAAGATGATGAGAACCTAACCAATCTCGATTTTAACCAGTTCAAACACAGAGTCGAACAAGTTCTCTACGAAAAAACCAAAGCCCAGCTGGTAACCAAAAAGAAAAAGATGTATGTTTTTAATGTCACAGCGACACCAGATGTTATGATGAAGCGCGCCAAAATAGTGGAGAGAAGCGGGGGTAAATGTGTTATGGTGGATATTATCTCCGTCGGCCTCGACAATGTTCAAATGCTCCGCAAAGCTAATTTGCGCCTTATTATTCATGGCCATCGCGCCGGCCACTCTGCCTTTACCCGCAATCCGCGTCACGGAATATCCTACCTCGTCATCGCCAAACTCGCCCGCATGGCCGGAGTAGACCAGCTTCACACCGGCACAGTTGTCGGTAAAATGGCAGATGTTGAAGAAGATGTTCTCGAGGTTAATAAATCTCTTACCGAAAAGTTTGGCAAGTTTAAGCCCACCCTCCCAATCGCATCCGGCGGTCTTCATCCCGGCCTTGTCCCCAACCTAGTAAAAATATTAGGCAAAGATATAATTATCAACTTCGGCGGCGGCATTCATGGCCATCCATCTGGCTCATCCGCCGGCGCCCGTGCTGCCTCACAAGCTGTCGAAGCTGTTGTTAAAGGAAAGAACATCAAGGCCTGGGCTAATAAAAAAGATAACAAAGAGTTAAAACAGGCGCTAGAACATTGGGGTAGTTAGTCACTTGTCACTAGTCACTCGTAACTAGGGGTTCGGTAAAAACGTCTTACGAAAATCTCTAGTGACTATTTACTAGTGACGAGTGACTCATTTTTAAATAAAAAAAACAGCACCCAGATGCAATGCAATACTACGCATTTACATCCGGGTGCTCCGTACGGATTCCGCAACGCCCGGGCGACGTCCCACCGGCCGATGTGGTGGGGGCGAATAGGCGCTTAGGAAATCCTGCCGACTTTATCACAGGAGGCGCTCTCCCGGAATCTTTATCGACCCCGCCTTGAACAGGGTCTTTCCCATCTCCGTCGCGTCTGGAGGGTCGCCAATATCCCATGTATCCCGGAGAACCCGCGGGTAGTACACCGAGTAAAGCGCCCATAGAATTTGGCGAATCTCCTCTGCCCCGCTTTCATGAGCTCTCCGGAGAAGTGTCTGGGCATACATTCCCCATTCAAACCCTTTTCGCAGGCAGCGGATAAAAGCAGGCACATTGCCATGCTTCACCACCTCGAAAATAGCAGGGCAAAGCTCTTCGGCAGCTACGCAGGGGACAAGAGCTAGAAACACGTCCCAGGCTTGTTCTCGGGCGGCCTCGAGAAGGAGGATGCAGTCGATTTCCCCCCAGTCACCCCTCTCTGCTATAACACGCTTCATTCCTTCGAGGTCATTGGCTGCAGCCGCTTCAAGAAGGAGTTTGTAGCCCTCCAAGGAATGGAGCGGCTCCCAATGCAGGGTGTCGTCCTCCTTTCTTATTCTCCCTCTCACCTTGCGCAGGTCGCGGCCAGCGTAAGGGAAGAAAGAGCTCTCCTGTGTCTTGTCCCAGGGCTCCTCTCTCTGAAGTACACAGGAAACCTCGCAAGGAATTTCAGCGTCCCCGCAGGAATCCACTAAAGGGCCGTAAACCGCCTCCTCGTTATCAGCAACGAGGTAACAGGCACGCGAATCGATTTCTGCCCCACCTGTGTGCCTAAGAAGATCCCCTGATGCAATAAAGTAAGTCCTCATCGTTCGCTCCTTCCTAATGTTGAGGTAAAAATCTGGCCGACAAATCAGCTCACTCATGTACAGGAGATATAACTGTCAAGAAACATAATACATATAAGAATAGCACGCCAAATGTATTTTGTCAAGATTTTATAACAGATTTTACAAAAAATAAGCTAAAATTAGCCCACCTACGCTCCTCAACACGGTTCAGAGCTCCAGTGGGTAAACCCAAAACAAAAAATTCGTGATTCGTGTAATTAGCCCGCCTCGCCGAGACGAGCTCAAGCGAGTCGAGGCAGGTGAAAAGATTAGTGCGAATTAGTCTTCTTAAAAAAATGCAAAACCAAACACCAAAAAAAGCCGGTTACGAATATCTCGTGGCTTACAAAATCACTGTTCCCATCAACGATTTAAACCTTCAATTCTGCAATCTTTATATCAACAAATTCTCCCGCACTCACGATCAGATGGTTCAAGCCGCGCGCTCGGGCATGCAGAATATTTGCGAAGGTAATAAGCAGGAGGGCTTAAAGGGCTATATTAAACTAGCTGGAGTGGCGCGTGGCTCCCTCGAAGAGCTATTAAGGGATTATCACAATTACGCCCGTCAGAATAATATTCCTATTTGGCCCAAGGAGAAAGCGATCAGGGAGATAAAGGAAATAGGGGAGATATGGCAAATCATTAAGGCGACGCCAACTCTCCCCGATTCCCCTAATTTCCCAAATCTCCCCACCGACAAAGTAAAAGCAGTCAATCTAATGCTCACCCTCATCAACCAAGCCAATTACTTCACCGATAAACTAATCACCTCCCTAAAACAAAAACACATGACTGAAGGCGGTTTAACCGAAGAGCTTTACCGTAAAAGAAAGGAATACCGAGGATATTAATTTATGTCACTTTTTTACAAAGCAAAAAAACTAGATTTCTCCTCTGGCTCTAGATACGTCGTCCTTCTTAACCGGAAGGATGCTTTTCATTCCAACATCCGCCCCGGCGATAAAATAAGCATTTCTTGGCCTGGCCAAAGTAAAATCGTGGTTATTACCAATATTACCAAAAATCGCGTCAAAATCGGCGAAATTGGCTTAAATCAGGATATTTGGCAAAAACACAAAGTTAAAAACCAAGAAATAATAGAAAGCCATTTTTTGGGTCGTCCAAAATCCATACTAGCCATTCGCAAAAAACTCCTAAATCAAAAACTAACCCAAGAAGATATAGATTCAATTATCACCGATATTGTCTCTGGCAAAATCGGCCACACCGAAATTGCCTACTTTGTCGCCAGTGGTTTTATAAAAGATTACTCAAACGAAGAATTATACTTTCTTGCCAAATCCATTGCCGAGCA
>JABMQE010000002.1 GCA_013203415.1 Candidatus Falkowiibacteriota bacterium
ACGAAATGTTGGTGCGGGATGGTATCCCGCACCACAGCGGATATTGCAAAGTAGTAATGTCCATTATGGTAGGTGATACCATCACCTACCAACTTTTTATTTTTTTCCCAAAATTTTAAGGGCTTGTTTTAAACGGTCTTCAACAGTTTCGGCAGTACTTTGGCGAAGGGCTTCTATAGCTTGGCTATGGGAATAGCCAAGTCCGGTTAGGGCTTCGACGGCATCAGAATTAGAGCCGGTGAGGCCGGGGGCGGGGTCGGTCAAATCGATTTTGCCGCGGAGGTCGACGACAACGCGTTCGGCAGTTTTTTTACCAATGCCGGAAAGGCGGGTTAGAAAAGCGATATCGCCGTTGGCGATTGCTTGTTTTATTTCGGCGACCTTGGCAAGAGCAAAAACACCAAGAGCCGATTTTGGTCCGATGCCAGAGACAGAGATGAGCTTGGTAAAAAATTCCAGCTCTTCTTTTTTTTGGAATCCATAAAGCTCTTGGCAATCTTCGCGGACATGGAGATGGGTGTATAATTCTATTTCTTGGCCCTGAACAGATTTTTCTAAAAAACTAGGCGTGGTATGGACTTGATAACCAACGCCTGAAACATTAAGGATTAATGACTTTAAATCTTTGCTTTGGATTGTGCCTTTTAGATAAGATATCATACACAAATTTATATACAGATTAAAACAAATTATTACAGATTACTCTTATTTAAGCATATTTCGAGACAAAAGAAAAGGCGCTGAAACGAGTTCAGCGCCCTGTGCAATTTATAGGGATATAGGGAAAAGGGCTATTTATGCTTCTTGATTTTCCATTCTCCGCCCCACTCTAACTCCGCCCAAAACATTTCTTCCCAAATGGCTTCTTTGGGTTTCATTTCGAGTGGTTTTCTTTTTGCGCCGTCCCATTCAAGGATGATGACCTTTCTTATACCTCCTTCACTATTTTGAGCGTCGATCATTTCTGTGACCTTGGTGAATCTATCTGCCTCTAGAATAAAGGGATAGATAGACCAAACCTCTCCTGTCTGCTTGTTGCGAAAGTGAGGTCCTGAATGGGGACCAGCATCCTCGCATGGGAAAAAAGCAACGACCCAAAGACTCATCTTGTCTCCTTTTAGGGTTTGGGGGTGAGTTTACGACGGATGATAGTATTTTTAGGGAATATAATTTCGGAGTATAGCAGAGTTTGTTTTTTTTGTCCACCATGGGCTTCTTTTATTTCTTCGCCTTTGGAATTCCACATTTTTTGAACGACTGTTTTGACGACCTTGCCTTGCGGCGGGATGAACTCTATTTTATCACCTATGCGAAGGGTGTTATGAACCAATATTGTTAATTGTTTATTGTTAATTGTCAATAGTTTTGTTTTTATGACTTCGCCAACGAATTCCCAATTAACTTTTTCGTGAGAGCGAGTTGTATTTTGAGTGACCTGCTCGGCACCAAATAAAAAGCCATGGGAATAACCGCGGGTTTGGAGTTTTCCTAATTCTTTTATAGCTTGGTCTGGGGAATCGAGTTTATCGAGCACACGGCGGTAGGCACGAGTGACGGTGGCGAGATAATAGATTGATTTTGTACGGCCTTCAATTTTGAAACTACAGACACCAGCTTTTTTTAGTTGATTTAAGTATTTTATGAGACATAAATCTCGAGAATTCATTATGAAACTTCCTTCTTGGCCTTGCTCGACGATGAGTTCGAGATCTGGATGTTCAGCTTCGGTGAGCATTACTGGCTCGTTTGTTTTTTTGCTTTCTTGTTTTCTTGTTTTTATGTTATACGACCAGCGACACGGATGGGAACAGTCGCCTAAGTTGGCTTCGCGATTGTTTATCCATTTGGATAATAGGCAGCGGCCAGAATAGCTCATGCACATGGAGCCGTGGACAAAAGTTTCTAATTCTAGTTTTGGAACGCGTTTATGAATTTCTGCTATTTCTTTTAAGGTAAGTTCTCGGGCTAAGATAATTCTTTTTATTCCTTGGTTATACCAAAATTTTGCTGATTGCCAGTTTGTGACGTTGGTTTGAGTTGATAAAATTAATTTGACTTTGGGGAGGTGCTTTTTTACTTGAGTGATAACAGCGGGATCGCTTATTATAATCCCATCTGGTTTAATTTTTTTGAGTTGTTGGAGATGGGTTGTGAGTTTTTTAAGATGTTGGTTGTGCGCGAAGATGTTAAGTGTTAAGTAAACTTTGACGTTGTGTTTATGAGCGTATTCTATGGCTTGTTTTATTTTAGCGGGGGTGAATTTGTTTATGCGGGCGCGTAAACTAAAACTTGGCACTCCGAGATAAACAGCATCGGCGCCAAAAGCAATAGCGTATTTTAGTTTTTTGAGGTTGCCTGCGGGGGCTAAGAGTTCTTGTTTCATACAGCAGATTTTAGCACCTGCCTGCCGGCAGGCAGGGATTATAAACGGATTAATTTATAGTTTATTGTAGCAGAAATTTGGGGAAAGAAAAAGGCCCAGAAGTTTTTGGCTTCCGGGCCGACGTGCGAGACGGTTTACTGTTACTATAGTAGAGCTGGTGTTTTATCCCCTTACCTGCTTTTTGTCTCCACATTTTCTACAAACATCATACCTGTTTACCACTTCATCGTATCCCGGGGTGACACCCTTCATATACCAAGTAGATGTTTCTGTCTCGTAATCATGTTCTCCTCCTTTAGGACACTTACCAATCTCGTCCCACTTTATGCCCTTAAGCCACCAAACCAGGGCCACTAACGCAAGTGCACCAGCGCCGATAACAACATAGATCATGACAATCTCCTTTCTGTAACCCGCGATGAGGCTTCCTGGGATATGAAAATACCTTTGTTGCCACGATAGACATAATATTCATATAGCATACGTGTTAACTGCATCTTTGTCAATCCATTAATTTTATGCTAGTATGCTTTATGGAATTATGAAAATAAGATAATATGGTAATATGGATTTTAAGCTACAAAGTAAATTTAAACCGACCGGTGATCAGCCACAGGCGATTAAGAAATTGGTTTCTGGCCTTACAAAAGGACACCGCGACCAGACGCTTTTGGGTGTGACTGGGAGCGGGAAGACGTTTACTATGGCGAATGTGATACAGAAGGTGCAAAAGCCGACATTGGTGATTTCGCATAATAAAACTTTGGCAGCGCAGTTGGCAAGTGAGTTTCAGCAATTTTTTCCGGAAAATGCGGTGCATTATTTTGTATCTTATTATGATTATTATCAACCAGAAGCATATATTCCAAGAAGTGATACATATATAGAGAAGGATTCTTCGATTAATGAGGAGATTGACCGGCTGCGGCATGCGGCAACGCAATCGCTTTTGACGCGGGAGGATGTGATTGTGGTGGCTTCGGTTTCTTGTATTTATGGGCTTGG
>JABMQE010000024.1 GCA_013203415.1 Candidatus Falkowiibacteriota bacterium
ACAACCCCTCGACAAGCTCGGGGCAGGGAAAATCAAGAAATCAAGAAATCGAGGGAGGAGGGATGGATATTAGACCTAAGAAACGCAAAAAGGTGAGGATTGATTTGCCGATTGATTTGTTAGGCAAGAGGACTGATAAGGCGTTGAGCGGAGATATCGAGAAGAATAAATTGGTTATAAAAAAGACGTTAGATGATTTTGGGATTCCAGTAGAAATGGCGGATGTAAAAGTTGGGCCAACAGTAACCCAATATACATTAAAACCATCGGAGGGAGTAAAGCTTTCCAGGATTATTACTTTGCAAAATGATTTGGCTTTGGCCTTGGCAGCACATCCGATTAGAATCGAGGCGCCGATTCCAGGGAAGTCGCTGGTAGGCATCGAGATTCCAAATCAGACGACAGCGACTGTAGTTTTGCGGGAGCTTTTGGAAACAAAAGAGTTTAAGAAACGAGAAAATAATTTAACCATTGCGGTAGGGAAAGACGTGGCTGGCCAGCCATGGTTAGCGGATTTAGGCAAATTGCCGCACTTGCTGATTGCCGGGGCGACAGGGAGTGGGAAATCGGTATGCTTAAATTCGATAATCGTGAGCTTGCTTTATCAAAATTCGAGCGAAGAATTAAAATTTATTTTGGTAGCCCCAAAAAGAGTGGAGCTAACAACTTATAATGGGATACCGCATTTATTAACACCGGTTTTAACAGACGTGCCAAAAGTGATCAGCGCCTTAAAATGGACAGTAGGAGAAATGGAGAGAAGATTTTATGTTTTAAGCGAGGCGGGAAAGAGAGATATAAAAAGCTATAATGAAACAGTGCAGGTTAAGATGCCTTATATTGTTTTTGCGATTGACGAATTGGCGGATTTAATGACAGCGGCATCAGCAGAAGTTGAGGGTTTGATAATTAGATTAGCGCAGATGTCGAGAGCAGTAGGAATTCATTTGATTTTGGCAACGCAAAGGCCGAGCGTAGATATCATAACAGGATTGATAAAGGCGAATATTCCGGCAAGGATAGCTTTTTCGGTGGCTTCTTTAATAGATTCGAGAACAATTTTGGATATGAGCGGGGCAGAGAAGCTTTTAGGCCGAGGGGATATGCTTTATATTTCGGCAGAGCTTTCCAAACCTAAGAGATTGCAAGGAGCATATTTAAGCGACAGGGAGATAGAAGAAGTAATTAGATACTTGCGAGAGAGGAGCGAGCCGGATTATAATCAAGAAATAGTGGAGACCAATGTTAAGACGGGAAATTTTGGAAGAACGAGCGGGGTTGATTTAGGAAGCGATGAAGAGCTTTATGAGGAGGCAAAGGAAGTAGTGATGCAGGCAGGAAAGGCATCAGCTTCTTTGCTTCAAAGGCGCCTTAGAATAGGCTATGCGCGGGCGGCCAGACTTTTGGATTTATTAGAAGAAGATGGGATGGTGGGCCCGGCAGACGGAGCGAAGCCAAGGGAAGTTATGATAAAAAATGAGGAAGGAGAGGAAGAAATGGAGATGCAAGAAGAGAATGAGGAAGGAGAGAAAGAGGAGGAGGAAGCAGATAATTAATAATTGGGGGTGAGTTTATCTGGATTTTTTAATTATTAATTATTAGTTATTAGTCATGGCTAGTTTTATTAGAAGGAGAATTGTGACGAATGAGACCTTAGGAGAGAGGTTAAAAAAGGTAAGAGAAGGGCGGGGTTTGGATTTGAGAGAGGTTGAGGCGGCTTTGAATGTTAGGGGGCAGTATTTGGAGTGTTTGGAAGAGGGGAATTACAAGGATTTGCCGGGCGAGGTTTATGTAAAGAATTTTTTAAAGGTTTATGGAGTTTTTTTAGGAATGGAAGGAGAGGAGATAATAGAGCAGTATGAGAAGGAAAGAAAGGTTGATGATTACAAGATGATGACGCAAAATGTGGCAGGAGAGCGGGATCTTTTCGGCAACAAATCACGGAGGGGATGGTCGGATTTTTCGCAGAGATTAGGGCTTAGCTGGAAACAGGCAGCTTCGAGGGGACAGGAAAGAATGTCTTTTAGAAATATTGTTTTATCCCAGATTTTTATAAAAGGAATTATCGGAATTCTTATCTTAGGAGTTCTTTTTTATTTAGGTTTCGAAATTAATAAAATTATTACGCCGCCGGACTTGACGGTTCTTAAGCCAGTTGATAATTTGTTATCAGAGGAGTTGAACGTAGAGATTTTGGGGATAGTGGAAGAGGGGGCAATTTTAACAATAAACGGAAGCGAGGTGATGTATGAGGAAAACGGAAGGTTTGAGGAGATGGTTGATTTAAGGCCGGGGTTGAATGAAATAAAAATCGCGGCTAGAAAAAAACATAGCCGCGAGAATGTTGTTTACAGGAGGATAATTGTGGAATAATTTATTATTTATTATTTATTATTGGGTCTTGCCTAGAAGAT
>JABMQE010000003.1 GCA_013203415.1 Candidatus Falkowiibacteriota bacterium
ACAAAAAAGCAAGACGACGAAAAAGAAGAAGAAGAAATAGTGCATCATTAATTACCACTAATCAGTACACGAATTACACGAATCACGAATCCAATAAATCAATAAATCAATAAATCAATAAATGGTTGGTAGTGTTAATAAAGTTAATAATTGTTAATTTGCGGTGACAGAATATACCATTAAACTAGAACAATTTGAAGGGCCTCTTGACCTGCTTTTGAGATTGATTGATAAGGAAGAATTAGATATTACGCAGGTTTCGTTAGCAAAAGTTACGGAGCAGTATATTGAATATGTTAGAAAATTAGAAAGCGCGCTTAATCCAGATGAGTTGGCTGATTTTTTGGTGGTGGCGACAAGACTGCTTTTAGCTAAATCGAAAAAATTATTGCCCCAATTGGATTTAGGCGAAGAGGATTCGGCAGACGATTTAGCAAGGCAGCTTAGGATGTATAAAGCGTTTGTAGAGGCGAGTGAAAAGATTAACGCAAGGATTAGTTTGAAAAAATTCGGTTATTCGAGGGAGAAATTACCCAAAGATTTACAGGGAATATTTACGCCGCCAAAAAATATAGATGGAAATGTTCTGGCGCAGGTTTTAAAAGAGATAATCGGAGGCCTTTTGATTATCCCCAAGCTTAAAGAGGAAGGGATGAAAAGAGTGATTTCTATAAAGGAAAAGATGCGCACTGTTTCGGATATGATTTTTAAGGGGGTGGAGCTTGGGTTTGACGAACTTATAAAGAATTCAAAAGACAGGGTAGAGGTGATTGTGAGTTTTTTAGCTGTTCTCGAGTTGGTTAAGCAGGGGAAGGCGGGGGTGGTGCAGAATGATGGGTTTGGGGAAATCCTTGTTCGGAGAGTTGATAAAATTTGATGCCACCACAAAGGCACAAAGACCACAAAGAAGTGTTGATAGGGTTAATAAATGGTTAATAGAGTTAATAAGGTTAATAATTTGTGGTATTTGTGGTTTTGTGAATGATAATTATTAAATCAATAAACTGTGTTATTAAAACAAAAAATAGAATCATTACTTTTTATATCAACTAAACCATTGACTGAGAAAGATTTGGAGAAGATGACAGGGACGGGAGTGGATGGTATTGAAAAGGCCTTGAGCGAATTGATGGAGAGGTATAATCAAGATGAAAGCGGTTTACGAATTCTTGAAAATAAAAAAGTAAAACAAAAAGAATACCAGATGACTACAAGTCCGGAGGTGAGGCCGGCAGTAGAAAAATTTGTAAAAGAAGAAGTAACAGGCGAGTTGACGCGGGCGAGTTTGGAAACCCTGACGATTATTGCATACAGGGGACCGGTTACCAGGCCCGAGATGGAGCAAATTAGGGGAGTTAATTGCTCCCAAATTTTAAGGAATCTTTTGATAAAGGGTTTAGTTGAGATGGAAGAGAAAAATAAAGAGCCGTATTATTCGATAAGTGTTGATTTTTTGAAATATTTGGGTGTGAGTAATATCCAAGAATTGCCGGATTATGATAAGTTGCATCAACACGAGAGTTTGGAGGAATTTTTAGAAAAACAAGAATGATAATAATTTAATTTTGTCAAACATTTTTAATTTTGACCTATTTTCCATGCTTAAGGTTATAGTCAACATTTTAATAGCTTCTTTTGCGGGGCAGATTGGAATTGGAGAAATCGGAGTAAATGCGGATGATTTTCAGCTACAGCCGATTGTGGCAGGTATTTGGACAGCTAGGGGACCAGAGAGGATAAATAAAGAAAACCAAGGGCTGAAGTTAACTGCGGAAAGCGTTTTGGCGGTAGATAAAGAGAGTTTTAAGGTTTTGTTCGAAAAGAATGCAGATAAAAAAGTATCGATAGCAAGTATTTCCAAGCTAGCGACTATTTTGGTTTTTTTAGATACAAAGCCGGACCTAGAAAAAATAGTATACATGACGCCAGAGGACGAGGTTGGGGGGGCAAGAATAAGAGTGGCTCGAGGAGAGAGTTTAAGGGTAGAAGATTTATTTTATTCGAGTTTAATAGCTTCGGCTAATAATGCAGTGATGGCTTTGGTGCATTCGACAGGAATGACAGAGAAAGAATTTATGATAAAGATGAATAGGAAAGTGAAGGATTTGGAAATGGCGGATACTTATCTGGCAGAGCCGACAGGACTTAACATGGTTAACCATTCAACAGCCAGAGATGTGGCCCATTTAATAAAGGCGGCTTTGGAAGATGAAAGAATTGTAGAGGCCTTAAAGATGAAAGAATATAGTTTTAGAACTGTAAATACGGGGAGATGGGTAAAGGCGAATAACACAGATAAGCTGCTTTCTAGTTTTTTGAACAATGGCGACGGTTACGAAATTTTGGGCGGGAAGACCGGTTATACTGTAGAGGCAGGATATTGTCTGGCAGCAGGAATTAAAGGAAAAGAGGGCCAAGAGATAATCGGAGTGGTTTTAGGATCAGGGAGCAATTATGTTCGTTTCCAGGAAATGAAAGGGCTAGCTTGGTGGGTGTTTAATAATTGGCAGTGGTGATGGTCATGCTGGTTCTGATTTTGTTGCTTAATTATTTTTAGATGTTGGTTCTCAAATTTTTAATTTTTAAGTTTTAATTTTTAAGTTTTAAGTTTTAATTTTTAATGATAGAGGTTTTACAAGTTATTTTTGTGGCGGCTTTGCCAGTTAGCGAGCTTCGGGGTGCTGTTCCTTTGGGAATCGGGGTTTTTGGTTTGAGTGTTTGGGAAACATATATTTGGGCGGTGATAGGGAATATGATTCCGGTTTTTTTTCTTTTGTGGTTTTTGCCGGCAATTTCAAAATTTATGATTAAAAAATGGGACTTTGCAGATAGATTTTTTTCTTGGATTTTTGAAAGAACGCGAAAGAGGACAGAGGCCAAGATTAATAAATATGGGGCGCCGGCTTTAATTTTGTTCGTGGCAATTCCCTTGCCTTTCACCGGGGCTTGGACTGGCTCGATTGCTGCTTTTTTGTTTGGGATAAAGGCAAGAAGGGCTTTGCCTTTGATTTTTTTGGGAGTATTGATTGCTGGAGGACTGGTGACTTTAGCAACAACAGGTTTTGTTATGTTTTTTAAGTAGTTATGTTTAAACTAAAAAATAAACTTGGTTTTACTTTACTCGAGCTTTTGGTAACGATATCGATAATTGCTTTTCTTTCGGTTCTTTCTTTTGCTGTTTATGAAAATACAAGGATAAAAACGAGAGACACCCAAAGATTAGCCGGGATAAGGCGGATTCAGGAGGCATTGGATTTGTATTGGGATAAGAATGGCACATTTCCACAGTCGCGTGTTTGCGGGGCTACCAAACCCAATGTTTCTTGGTGCAACAGCGTTGAAAGTTTAGTGGGCGAGCATTGGATATTTAATAGCGGGGTTGAGAATTTAGAGGATTATTTATCCGTAGACCCCCTAGATCCAAATAACAGTCCACCGGCTACTATTCCTTTGTGGAAACCTTTTCTGGGCGGTGCTTATTATTATTATTCTGGGAGCTGGGCAAGTTGCCAAGGCAAAGATTGGTATTTTATTGTTTTTGGTTTGGAGGATACGAATCATGCTTTTCAACTGGAGGATGGAGTGACGGCTTGCAATGGAAGCTTTATACATTATGGTGTTGGAGCTAATAACGACGGAATTATCACAATAGGCAAAAATTATAATTAATTTTATGGATAAAAATAGAATTATAATTGCGAATTGGAAAATGAAGATGGGTTTGGAAGAGACAGGAGATTTAACTAAAGAAATCCTTGACGGACTTAAGGAATTAGAGGATAATGATTTACCAGAGACGGTTTTATGCCCTTCTTATATTGCGATAGCAGAAGCGGGCAAGGTTTTGGGTTCTGGTAATAAAATAAAGCTTGGAAGCCAGGATGTTTTTTGGGAGGAAAAAGGAGCTTATACGGGAGAGATTTCGGTGGAGATGATAAAAGAACTGGGATGCGAATATGTAATAGTTGGACATTCGGAAAGAAGAGGTTTTTTGGGCGAGACAGACGAGATGGTTAATAAAAAAATTAAGATGATATTGAATGCGGGGTTGGTGCCGATTCTTTGCGTGGGCGAAACAGGGGAGGAGAGAAATCAAGGAAAAAAGGATTATAGGGTAACCGAGCAATTAGAGCAGGCCTTAAGGGATGTAAAATTAACTCGGGACCAGGAAGTGATTGTTGTTTACGAGCCGGTTTGGGTGATTGGGATCGGGCAGGCAGTAGAAACAGAAGATGTTAAGTATATGAGTAATCTAATTAAGCATATAGCTTTGGATTATTCAATTAATAAAGAGGGATTAAGAGTGATTTACGGGGGCAGTGCGGATAGCGGGAATGTTAGCGATTTAATGCAGAACGGAGGCGTAGAAGGATTTTTGGTTGGTACGGCGGCTTTGGATGCGAATGAGTTTTTAGGCATGATAAAGTTGATGAGTAATTGAGTAGATTGTTTTATAAAATTTAATTTATATTTTATGTTGGTACATCTAAAAAAATTAGTGCAAAAGGCAGAGAAAGGGAATTACGCGATTGGGGCGTTTAATAGTTTTAATTTGGAAACAACTTTGGGAATTGCCCGGGCGGCGGTTAAATTAAAAGCGCCGGTGATTATTCAGGTTTCGGAAACAACTATTGTTTATGCCGGCCTAAAACCGATTACTCATATTGTAGAAACGATTGCCAAAAATGAGGCGGTTCATGTGCCGGTGGTTTTGCATTTAGACCATGGGAAGAAATTTTCAAGCGTGGCAGAATGTATCGAGGCGGGATTTACTTCGATAATGATTGATGTCAGTGATTTGGCTTTTGATGAGAATGTAAAGATAACAAAAATGGCGGTTGATTATGCCCATAAAAGAGATATTTGGGCGCAAGGTGAATTGGGCAAAGTGATACGAGATGCAAAAGATATAAAGAAAGGAGAAGTGAGAGAAGAAACAATGACAAATCCAAAGGAGGCAGGAAAGTTTGTAAAAGGAACAGGGGTGGATACTTTGGCGGTAGCGATTGGAAATGTGCATGGGATTGAAAAAATGATAAACGGAGTGCCGCAGCTTGATTATAAAAGGTTAGAGGAAATAAAGCTGCAAGTAGGAAAAATTCCATTAGTTCTGCATGGAGCGAGCGGGATTGGAGAGAAAGAGATAAAAAAGGCGATTGATTTGGGAGTGAGGATTATTAATATTGATACCGAGATTCGTTTGGCATTTACAGATGCGTTAAGGCAAAGTTTGATTAAATATAAATCAGAGATTGACCCGCGAGAGATAATGGAAGAGCCGATACAGGCAGTGGAGGCGTTAATCGAGAAAAAGATAAAAATGTTTGGTTCGGAGGGGAAGGGGTGATTTTCGGTTTTTAGACCTTAAAATAATAACTTTTATGCTATACGATATCCTGCCAATTTTTGTAATTATTGCCAGTTTGGGGGTGATAATTTTTATTTTGGCAAAGAAAATGCCAAAAGTGGCTTCTGTTGATACTAAGAAAATTCCGGCCGAAGTTCAGGGCGAGATTAAAAAGAATTTGTTGGAAAGGAAGATAGACAGGACATTGACTGGTTTTGGGGATAAAGTTAAGCCGGCAAGGGATAAGGTTTTCGAGACCTTAAGGGGGCGTTTGGACAAATTTAAGGAGGCGGTTTCCGGGTTGGAAGAAAAACAGAAAGAAAAAGATAAAGAATCGATAAAAGAAGAGCCAGAAGTATTAAACAAAGAAATTGATTCGTTATTAGGCAGGGCGGTTTCTTTGGTTGATAAGGAAGAGTTTAGCGAAGCAGAAAAAAAGTATTTGGAGATTATTAGTTTGGATGAGAGGAATATTGTTGCTTATGCTGGTTTGGGAGAATTATATTACAAGAAAAAAGAGTTAGAAGGAGCGAAGGAGGTTATGGAATATGTTTTAAAGTTGGCAGATAATGATTATGGAGAGTTGGAGGCAAGCGATTACGTGTTACTGGCTTTGATTTATAGAGATTTGAAGGATTATAAAAAGGCCTTAAATACTATAAGAAGGGCGGTTGAGTTGGAACCAAAAAGCCCTAAAAACCTTGACTTATTGTGTAAAATCAGTATAATTAGTAAGAACAGAAAAGAGGCAGAGGAGGCGTTGGAGAGGCTTTCTAAAGTAAACCCGGACAATGAGAAAGTTAGGGAATATAGACAAGAAATAAAGAAGATGTCTGCCTAGATAGCTCAGTTGGTAGAGCACATCC
>JABMQE010000004.1 GCA_013203415.1 Candidatus Falkowiibacteriota bacterium
AAAAAAGATTTGGCAGGCAGGGATAGGGTGGTGATTATTAATTAACCTTTTACCCCCTCTTTCCCTCCAGAGGCGGGCAGGAATTCTCCCCCGCCTAGCTGGCGAGGCTGGCCCTTAGTAAGGGGGAAATAATTTGAATTATTTATTATTTTATTACTCGTAATTAACTTCCCTGTCTGTGGGGAGGATTTCGACCCAGGTGGTGCCGCGGTTGAAGGCGATTTCTTGGCCATCCATGGAATAAAAGCGAGTTCTGGAATTGCGGTCTGGCTTTTTCCAATAGCCCTCGATTGCATCGCCATCAAGGAAAACCATGGCGTCTCCCCTGCCTTCCATTGTTAAAGCCAGGCGGCCGACAGAATCCAAGAGACGGGCTTTGACACGCTGGACAACAATATTTTTAGCCCTTATTTCCTCGCTGTTTGAATCTTTATGAGGTTCATCGGTAACAAAACGACGATAGTCGTTATTTTTTTCGTCGTACTGCCAAGCGACATTATAAGTATAAGTAGAAAAATCTACTAAAATCTGTGAAGCAGCGGTGGAGGTAGTAGGACTATCGTCCTTGTATTTCCAATTTTCAAACTGATGCTCGCTTGGAATATCTTTCTCGCCTAAATATTTTGTTATCAGCTCTGTTGAGGTATAAACATTATGGGGGGGATTTTTTATTTTTGAACGGAAAAAATAATCACCTTTTGAATACTCGTCTAAATCATAAACATTATACTGGCGGCGTTTTAGGAGATCGAGGCAATCGGGGCTGCCGCCGACATGGGATAGAACAGCCTCTAATTCTTCGGCAACATTTAGAAAATAAGGACGGCAGGAGCGGACAGGCCCGATATTTGGAGCAAGCGAGGCGGGGTCAAAGAAAGCAAGAAAACGAGTGATGCCGCCTTCGGTTAGAAATTCGTAAACAAGATTGGCATCGCTAACTCCGGACTGGGGCCAGGCATCGAAATGGTTTTCGATAATAACAGCTATGGGACGCGAACTTGTGGCTTCGGACGAAACCAAAAGGCCGTCGAGAGCGCGCGGGCTTAAGCCCGTGGAAGGAAGAAGCGAATCAAAACCTGAATCATCATAATTAAAAAAATCCTCTTCGACTTTTTTGGAGCTAAAGAAGATGTTGGATATTAAAACAGTATCAAGAATAACAAAGATTACTAAGGTTATTACCTGAACGTTTTGGTTTTTGATGAAATGACGAAGCTTATTGATTAAGCTTTGGCCACTATATGTTTTTGTTTCCATATTATTTTTTATCTTCCCCGGCACCAGACCCGCCCTGCGAGTCGGTGCGGGGCTGCCCCGAGTCATTCGACGGGGCAGGCGCGTCACCATCGGGGCCGCTTGCTTTTTTATCTTCGGAAGCGCCTTCTTCTTCCTCGCCTTCTTTGGCTTCTTCGGCGCCTTCGGGAAGTTCGGCATCTTCTGGTTTTTCTTCTAAGGCCTCTAGTTCTTTTTCGCTTCTTGGGGCGGCAACAGAAACAACAGCTGTATCCGGACTATCCATTATTTCCACTTTTTCTGTCACTTTTAGGTCTTTGGCATAGATGACATCCCCAAAATTTTCTAACGCAGAAATGTCTACTTCAATTTTATGAATAAGATCGGCTGGGAGGCACTGGATTTTTATAGTATCCAAAGATTTAACTAGGACACCGGCTTCCTCTTCGACTGCTTTTGATTGGTTTATAAATTCTAATTCCACATCAACAGATAATTTTTCGTCTTCGCGGATTTGATAGAAATCGGCATGGAGTATCTCGTCTTTAAGAGTATCGTGGTCTACTTCTTGGACAATAACTTTGACTGGTTTTTTATCATCAACCTGCAAATCGAGCAGGCTTGTTTCTCCGGCTTGTTTAAAGATGTTGTTAAAAGTAGGGGCATCGAGTTCGATGTTCTGGTTTTTTATTTTATGGCCATAAACACAAGCAGGAATAAGCCCTTTTTTTCTAAGAGCTTGGTTTTTCTTGCCAAGAGAAGTTCTAGTTTTTGCTTTAAGCTGAGCCATGAAATAAAATGAATTTTTTTGTTAATTATCTTTTTGGTCTTTTTGGAACTGTTGGTGAAATTCGATAACATCATCCGAAGTAATTTCCGGCTTGTCTTTGAATTTTAAGACATCGGCGGCGGTTAAGTCGGTAATGATGCCGATTGAACTTAAACCAAAAGGAGTATTGGAAACAAGAGAAATAATATAACTGCCGCAGCTTTCGCACTCTGAATGCAAAAGATGAGCCTCGTCCTTAGTTTCTAAAACACGGGCGAAAAACGGATTATACCTGGCCTCGCAAAGGGGACAGTAAGCTTGGTTGCCAGACGGTTCGGGGGGATAATTTTTTGGATTTTGAGGAAACATTTTTTTTATTTAGATAAGTGTTGCCCTTATCACCCTAACTATAAAATAATATAGCATTTTGGATAAAAACAGTCAAGGAAAGATGGGGAAATGTTAAAATTCGGAACTTTTAACCTTATGAACCTTAATGCTTTCTAAGATGCCCAAGGCAATAAAAAAGGCAACAAGAGAGCTATTGCCGTAACTTAGAAACGGCAAAGGAATGCCAGCAACAGGAAAGAGGCCGATGTTCATTCCAATATTTACAAAAACCTGAAGGAAAACTAAGGCAAGAATGCCCAAAATTAGAAGCGAGCTAAAGTTGCTATAGGCGATTTTGGAATAGCTAACAATCCGCCAAAGAAGAAGGAAAAAAAGGCCAATAACTATAACAACGCCAAAAAAACCAAACTCTTCGGCAACAACGCTAAAAATAAAATCGGTGCTCGAATCCGGCAGAAAACGAAGCTGGCTTTGGGGACCCAAACCAAGGCCGCGGCCGAAAATTTTTCCAGAGCCGGCGGCGATGATGGATTGGTTAACCTGGTAGCCGACGCCAAGCGGATCGCGGGCCGGACTTAAAAAAGTAAGAACCCTTTCTTTTTGATAATTCTCCAGGAGAAAAAACCAAGCCGAAACCGAAACCGCAATCATCAAAAGAATGATAATAAAAAGATGCCTTCTTTTTTTGTTTACGACAAAGAAAAGCAGAAACCAAACCCCAAACAAAAGCAGGCCAGAGCCTAGGTCTGGCTGGAGAATTACCAAAACAAAAGGAATTAAGACAAAAAAGCATGAGAGAATTATTTTTTTGAAAGGAATAACAGGGGTTTTTTTAAGGCGATCGGAAAAAAATTTTGCTAAAAATATGATAACAAAAATTTTTGCCAGTTCGACCGGCTGAAAACTAATGGGACCAAATATAAACCAGCCACGGGTGCCTCTTAGGGCCTGGCCGAAAAAAGGAAGCAAGGCCAAGGAAATAATGGAGAGAGCATAAAAAAGATAGGCGTAATTACGAAACCAGCGGAAATCAAAATAGCTTAAGGAAAAGAATAAAACCAAGGCCAAGCCAAAAGCGATAAGCTGTTTATAGAAAGGAGAGAAATCAACAGCTTGGCTGTTTAGGATAAGGCTGTATTGGAAAACAAGGCCGATAACAACCAAAAGAAAAGCTAAAAGGAAAAGAATCCAATCGAAGTGCTTTAAGAAATTTGTTATCTTTGGAAACATAAAGGGAGTGTTGCCGAATACCATTTCTACTGCAAAGTATAAAATTCGGCCAATTTCCTCAAAAATCTTTTCGACTTATTATTCTAATAGGCCTTAAAGATTTTTAAAAAAATTGACTCTAATTTTAAACTTTTCGTTACGAAAGCGTATTCGGTAACACTCCCATAGGAAAATAAAATACCCGAATAACAAAGCATGGGTAATATTTTTAACATTTTGGTTTTGGTTTTACCCCGCACTAGAAGGCCCCATTTCCTGATGGAGCAGGCGCGAGGTTATTAGGCCAAAGGTAGCGGGGTTTCCATGCCAGAGGCAGGCAGGCGCTCCCCACACTGTATTATTGAAACCCTCAGCTCCTACTGGGGGAGCTTCATTTTATTTCTTCTACTTTATTTCTCCGATTTCGCCAGTAGATGGCATGTAGTTTTTGGAATCAAAAAAGTTGATATCAGGAACAACTATAACTTCGTGGACAGTGGCTGTGATATCATCGAACCAGACGATTGAAAAGTCGCGCGTTTCACCGGATTTTAACTGGCTGGCCACGGTTAGATTGACGCCGATTGGAGAAGAGCGGGAGAAAAGAATTATTTTTATAGGGACTTCCCAAAAATCATGGATGGAGTTGTTGGTGATTTTGAAATCGACTCGAGGGAGTTTTGTGGGAAGAGCGCCAGGAGGGATAAAATTTATATTGGAGACGAGGAAGTCACTGTTTTTTACATCAAAGCCATAGGATTTGGAGTTTTCATCCAAAAAGAGGGAGGCCTTGGCCCGCAGGTAGGTTGTATTAATAATTTTTAGTTCGGCGGTATTAGGGATGTTGGACGATTCTTGGGATACGGCCACGAGGAATTTTTTTTCGGCCGGCAGAACAAAATCCTCGAAAGTTTCGGAGGTAAAATTTCCGGCTATAAATTTGTAAGTGATTTTTGGGATTAACCATTTTTCATTCTGGTTTTCCACTTCGGCTATAAGGTCGAATTTGCCAGCGCCGGTTTTGATAACATGAGCAGAGTTTATAATTAGGGGTTTGGCCTGGTTTTTGATTCTAAAAATTTGATAGTTAATTGGTTCGCCTGGGCTTGCAATCATCTGGTTATACTGGCCAAGAGTGGCATAATGCATTATAAATCCATAAATACCATAACCCACAGGAATTAAAAGGGCAAGAAGAGTAATAAAAAAGAGAGCTCTTTTTATAAGAATTTTATGGCTTACAAACCAATAAGCAATTTTTAGTTTTAGTTTTGACGGAGAATCAGTTTCCATTATTTTTATTATACATCATTTTTGGAGATTGAGGGAGGGGGTTGTGGATTGTGGATTAGGGAATGTTGTGTTATAATAAAGATACAAATAAAATTAGTTTTAATTAAACAAAATTATGATTTTTGAAACTTCAAAAGATTTACTGTTTGTTGTTATTGCTTTTTGTATTTTATGGGTAACGATTTTTGTCTGCTGGATTCTTTATTACATGATAATGACAGCCAAGAGAGTTAACGACACGGTAAAAGCGACAAAGGACAAGATTGACAAGATTGGCGAACTTATAGAGCTCTTAAAGACAAAAATTAATGAGGGCGCAAGTTATGTTGGCGCAATGGTTGAGGGAGTGATAAAATTAAGTGAGTATTTTAAGGGGCGGGAGGATGACAAGAAAACAACCCCTCGACAAGCTCGGGGCAGGGAAAATCATGAAAACAAAAAATCAAGAAAGATTTTGGTGAAGAAAGAGAAGTAACTTCGTGAACTCGTAACTCGGGACTCGTAACTCGGAGACTCGCAAACTCGTTTTTAGTTAAACAAAAACAAAAGACCACTTTTGGAAAAACGAATTATTCCTTGGTGGTCTTTGCTGTTTCGCGTGAGAAGAATGACCCCCCTGCTAACCAAAGCTGATGGCGGTCAGGCCGCTGGCCTGCTCGAGTTCCCTAAGGCCGGAACACCCACCCCGCTCGACGCCGA
Source organism: Candidatus Falkowiibacteriota bacterium (assembly GCA_013203415.1). Classification (GTDB taxonomy): domain Bacteria; phylum Patescibacteriota; class Patescibacteriia; order UBA2591; family JABMQE01; genus JABMQE01. Next base: position 5,555 of record JABMQE010000004.1, read on the forward strand.
CCATGACGATGGCTGCAATCGAAACCGGCAGGCCGGAGGATTCATCAACGAGGAGCCCTGTTCCCTTATCGCTCAGCACCCCAGGGGTGACGAGCTGCTGGTGCCACATGTAACTCGGGAATCGCTCGTCGAGAGAATCAGGCACGCTCCCATCATGCACAACCAGAACTTCCTTCAGGTTCATCTCCCTCTCCTTTCGGCTCGTCCAAGCCGGTGACGTGGGCGATGCCCATAGCGCGGGCGGTTTCACGGGCTTGATCGAAAACAGCGGTGCTGTCAGGGTCCTCTTCCGGGTCGGTTATCGCGTCCTCCCGAAAAGCGACCTTGGCTCCAGTTGTCCTCATTTCAGTCCAGAGGTTCCTGTCTTTGGGGAGGACTTTGTGGCTTCCGTTTGGCAGCTCCAGAACAACGAGCTTGTGACCAACTTGTGTCATGATTTCCTCCCTTCAGGCGGATAGCGCGGCGATGGCTTTGTCGCAGCCATGGATGACAATTTCGTGGGGAAAACTGAATTTCTCTTTATCCATTAGCTCTAGGCCTGATGCCTTTACGGACTCCAGGCATATCTCGGCAGCTCCCTTAGCAGCTTCCAACTCCCACCTTAGCGTATCGGCTTTCGCAGGAGTGGGCTCGGCCAGATAGTCCTCGAGCGCGGTTCTGGTAGGGCAGGGGTCTGGCAGTTGGGCTCTTAGCTGACTGACTCCCGGACTAACGGTTGTAAGCTTGGCTTCTTGGGGCATGGGGTCCTCCTTTGTGAGGTGCGGATGTGCGGATTTTCCTCCTGTTACTGACATTATACTTTATACTAAAAAGAAAGAAAAGTCAATATACTAGTTTTGGTAATACCAAAATATCGGGAGACGCTCTACGTTTTGTAATTCATATCATACCTAAATGCAATTTACACATTTACATACCCATAGCCACTATTCTCTACTCGACGGGTTGGCAAAGATTGGGGATTTAGTGGCAAAAGCAAAAGAATATAAAATGGAATCCTTGGCCTTAACCGACCATGGGGTTATGTATGGGGCGATTGAATTTTATAAAACATGCAAAGACGCAGGCATCAAGCCGATTATCGGATGCGAGGTTTATGTGGCACCGAATGGCCGACTTAAAAAAAGGCCGAGAGTTGATGAGGAGAGGTTCCATTTAATTCTTTTGGCAAAAAACGATGCAGGGTATAAAAATTTGTTAAAGCTGACTTCCAAAGCGCATTTGGAAGGTTTTTATTATAAACCGCGAGTTGACCTTGAGATTCTTAAAAAACATAGCGAGGGTTTGATTGCAAGTTCGGCCTGTTTGCAGGGAGAGATTTCTAGATTGATTTTATCGGACAAGCGGGAGAGGGCAAAAGAAAAAGCTTTGGAGTATAAGGAAATATTCGGCGAGGGTAATTTTTATTTGGAAGTTCAGCATCATCCAAACATTCCAGAGCAAGGACAGGTTAACGAAATTATTTTTGAGATATCTCGCGAGACCGAAATTCCCTGTATTGCCACTAATGATGTTCATTATTTAGAGCCAGATGATGCAGAGGCACAGGATATTTTATTATGCTTACAAACAAAAAAGAAACTGACTGATACGGACAGGATGAATATGATGGGAGAGGATTTTTCTTTTTATTCGTCCGAGAAAATACTCGCGGGATTTCCTACTCATCCAGAGGTAGTAGAAAATACGCAAAAAATTGCAGAGAAATGCAATCTGGAAATCGAGCTGGGTGAGATTAAGTTGCCGCATTTTGAGGTGCCGGGAGGTGCGAGTAATGAGGAATATCTTGAGAAATTATGCGCGGAGGGACTTGTTAAGCGGTACGGATATAACAGAGGAGGACAGAAGACGGAGGACGGGGGACGGAAAGATGAGGCTGGGGTTGATGAGATTGTGATGGAGAGATTAGCGTATGAGTTAGGGATTATTGAGAAGACGGGTTTTGCTCCTTATTTTTTAATCGTGGCGGATTTTGTTAACTGGGCCAAGGACCGGGCAATCGTTGTCGGGCCTGGACGGGGAAGCGCTGCTGGGAGTATTGTTTCGTATTTATTAAATATTACGGACTTGGACCCGATTAAATATGAGCTTTTGTTTGAGCGGTTTTTAAATCCGGAGCGAATATCTATGCCTGATATTGATCTTGATTTTGCTGACGTGCGAAGAGATGAAGTGATAGAGTATGTGAGCCAAAAGTATGGCAAGGACCACGTAAGCCAGATTATCACTTTTGGAACAATGGCGGCGCGGGCGGCTATTAGAGATGTGGGCCGGGTTTTTGATATGAGTTATAGCTATTGCGACCAAATCGCCAAAATGATACCGATGTTTACAGGGCTTTTTGATGCTTTGGAGGCAAATTCGGAATTAAAAGACATGTATGAAAAAGACCCGGAGGCAAAAAAATTGATTGATACGGCCATGAAATTAGAGGGTGTGGCCAGACATGCATCGACCCATGCCTGCGGGGTTGTGATTACCAAAGAGGCATCAAACAACTATATCCCCTTGCAGTATGATTCCAAAGCAGACGAGAAGGCAGTGGTAAGCCAATATTCTATGAAGCCGATTGAGGATCTTGGGCTTTTGAAAATGGATTTTTTGGGACTTAAAAATTTAACAATTATGGAAAGGGCCTTAAAGCAGATTAAATATAATAGAAATATTGAGGTTGAGATAGATAAGATTCCTTTGGATGATGCCAAAACTTTCGAGCTTTTACGCAAGGGCGATACGACTGGGGTTTTTCAGCTTGAGTCCGCAGGGATGAAACGATACTTAAAACAGCTTAAGCCGACAGAGCTCGAGGATATAATTGCGATGGTTTCTTTGTATCGGCCGGGACCGATGGAATGGATTCCGGATTATATTGATGGCAAGCATGGCAGAAAAAAGCCGTATTATCTTCATCCAAAATTAGAACCGATCTTGGAAAAAACATACGGGGTGGCGATTTATCAGGAGCAAGTTTTGGAGATTGCCAGGGATTTAGCGGGTTTTACCTTGGGCGAGGCAGATATTTTGCGCAAGGCAGTGGGCAAGAAAATAAAAAATCTTTTGGACGAGCAAAAGATAAAATTTATAGACGGCTGTGTGACAAACGGGGTTAACAGAAAAGTGGCAGAAAAAGTTTTTTCGTTTATCGAACCGTTTGCGGGCTATGGATTTAACCGAAGCCATGCGGCCTGCTATGCTATGATTGCTTATGAGACGGCTTTTCTTAAAGCGAATTTTCCAGGTGAATTTATGGCTTCTTTGCTAACAAGCGACCATCATGATGCAGACAGGATTGCGATTGAGGTTGAGGAATGCCGAGGTATGGGAATAGAGGTACTACCTCCAGACATAAATGAGAGCTTCAAACGCTTCGCTGTAGTTCAAAGTACTACTGCTGAAGATGAACAAGAAATAAGAAACCCTTCGACATGGCTCAGGGCAGGCAAGAAACAAGAAACAAAGGACGTGAATGACACAAATGACGCGAATAATGAGCAACATGGGAAAATAGCCCCTAGTGACCCTTCGACTTCGCTCAGGGCAGGCGAGTTGCGAGTGACGAGTGACGATACCACTAGTGAGACAAATGATGATAACAATGATAATAAGCAAAGTGGACGCGAGGCCATTAGATTTGGCTTACTAGCGATTAAGAATGTTGGAGAACATATTGTGGAAGTGGTTGTTGCAGAAAGGCAGGAAAATGGTCCTTATCAAAGTTTGGAAGATTTTTTAGAGCGAGTGGAAGACAAAGACCTAAATAAAAAATCTTTGGAGAGTTTGATAAAAAGCGGGGCTTTGGATAGGTTTGGGGATAGAAACCAATTACTTTCTAATTTGGAGTTGATTCTTAATTTTAGCAAAGATATCCAGCAGGAAAAAGCAAGCAGCCAAGGAAATCTTTTTAGAGAGGCTGGACAAATGGCCAGGCCTTCTTTGGCTTTGCAATCGGCAGAAGCAATAGATAAAAAAACAAAACTTTCCTGGGAAAAAGAGCTTTTAGGCCTTTATATTTCGGAGCACCCTTTTATGGAGTTCGAGGGGCATCTTAGAAATATAACCCGCCGAGCTAATGATACAGAGGGGGCTCTAAATGCGAATGTGAAAATGGCAGGGGTAATTACTGATATTAAAAAAATTATTACAAAATCCAACGAGCCAATGCTTTTTGTGAAAATTGAGGATACAACTGGCACGATTGAAATTTTGGTTTTTCCACGGACTTTGAAAGCGACGGAGGCAATTTGGCAGGAGGAAAAAGCAGTGGTAGTTTCGGGCCAGCTTTCGGACAAGGACGGGGTAAGCAAGGTTCTTTGCGGCAAGGTTTGGGAAATAACAAGGGAGGGTTTGGAAAAATTGATGGAGGAGGTTAAGGCCTACGAGCCAAGCAATAGGAATGGGAGATACTACGGGAATCAGGATTCGGGACGGGCGTATGTGAATTATTCAAAAAAACAAGAAAACAATGAAACAAAAAAACAAAATACGAATGACGAACCATTACCAACAAAGAAGATTGAGATTACGGTGCCTAATGGGTTAAGCCATGAGAGGAGTACGAGCTTGAAAAGTTTGATAAAGCAAGGTGAGGGCGGCGAGTACAAGGTTTGTTTTGCTTTTCCTAATGCCCAGACAGGGATTGCTAAAAAAATTGTGACTAACTCTTATATAAAGCTTGATGAAAATGTGAAACAGAAAATTGAGGGGATAACGGGTGTGGGGAGTGTTAACTTAGAAGAGTAAAATTTGGATTTTGGATTGCTGCTTGTTAGCGGGTCTTATGTTTTACTTATGACCCACGCGAAAATGGAAGATTGAAAATGGAAATCGGTGTAACCCTCAAAAGCAAGGGCAGAAGCTGGGAGATAGAACATTATCAGAAGCATCAGGAAAATACGCATGGTGCACCTCCTTTGAGGTATGGAGCATGATGAAGCAGTTTTGTGCACATTTGTGCACTATTATGAGCTAGCAAAATGAACTCGTTTGAGAGTATCATAAATATGATAAAATGTCAATAAGAGGATAAAAAGTGGGTAAGTTGGGTGGACATAAGATAGGGGGTGAGGGTATAATAAGGAAAGTTAATAAAATTATACGTTACAGGAGACCAATTTTATGTCTGCAAATAAAAATGACAGTAAAAAAATGGATTTAAGCAAGGATATCGAAGAGGTGGTAAAGCCAAGAAGAAATGAATCGAGGCAAGAGCTGGTGATTCCGCAAGGAAGCGGCTCTTCGTTTGGCAAGATTGCTTTTACTTTTATCGGACTGGCGATTGTTTTGATTATCGGCGTTTTTTATTTTTCTTATCTTTATACTACTTTGATTGTTACTCCAAATCTACAGCCAATAACTTCGGATTTTGATTTGCAGGTAACAATGCTAAATAAAATAAAAGAAGAGAACGGGGAAACTAATGATGTTTATAAAATGCTGGATGAATGGTCGATTA
>JABMQE010000025.1 GCA_013203415.1 Candidatus Falkowiibacteriota bacterium
CATCCAGAAATAAAAATCAAACCAATCAACATGAACGAAGCCGTAGAATTTATGATTAAAAGAGTCGGTGACTAAAACCATGAAATCTCTCCTGAAAAAACTTATCCCCAAACCCCTAATCCAACTCTATCACTACCTGTTGGCCAATTTAGCCGTGCTCGTTTATTTGTATCCTTCCCGCAAAATGATAGTAATCGGCATCACCGGCACCAAAGGCAAATCAACCACCTCTTATCTCATATATAAAATGTTGGAGCATGCTGGCTTCAAAGTCGGCCTTTCTTCTACCATAATGTTCAAAGCAGGGGATAGGGAGTGGCTCAACAACAAAAAAATGACAATGATCGGCCGCTTCCAGCTCCAAAAACTTCTCTCCCAAATGGTTAAAGTTGGATGTCAGTACGCTGTTGTCGAAACCTCATCCGAAGGCATCGCCCAGTATCGCCACCTTGGCATTGATTATGATATCCTTGTCTTCACTGGCTTAACCCCCGAACATATTGAGGCGCACGGGTCTTTCGAAAATTACAAAAACACCAAACTTAAAATCTTTCGTGATTTAGAAAAAAGAAAGAACAAAAAGCTCACCCTCTCTCCAGAAGGCGAGATTCGCCAATCTCGCCTCGTGGAAGTTAAAAAAATAATAGTCGCCAACACCGAAAGCGAACATGCCAAAGATTTTCTAAACTTTAATGTCAACCAAAAAATCAGTTATTCATTGAACAACGAACAACGAGCATCGAACAATAATCAAAAAGAATTGGTCAATGTTCAATGGCCTGCCCTGTCGAAGACCTTGAGTCTCGCCGAAAGGAGCCGCGTCGAAGGGTCGATGTTCGATTCCGACTCAAGCGGAATAAAATTCAAGGTCAATAATGTTGATTTCAAATCCCGCCTTTTAGGCCAGTTCAACATCCTAAATTCTTTAGCCGCAGTCAGCGTCGGCCTCTCTCAAAACCTCGGCCTAGATAAAATCTCTAAAGCCCTAAAAAGCGTCACCTCTGTCCCCGGCCGCATGGAGGTTGTTTATAATAAAAACTTCAAAGTCATCGTAGATTACGCCCACGAGCCAAACTCCATGGAACGCGTCTACAAAGAGGTCAGCGCCTGGCCCCACAACAAAATCATCACCGTCTTTGGCGGAACAGGCGGCGGCCGCGATAAATCAAAACGTCCAAAAATGGGCGCTCTGGCTGCTAAATATTGTGATACTATCATTCTCACCACCGATGACCCCTACCAAGATGATGTCATCGAAATAAGCAACAACATCGAAAATGGAATCAAAAACGTAGGGGCGAATTGCCATTCGCCCAACAAAAAATTATTCAAAATTATAAATAGAAAAGAGGCCATAGAAAAAGCCATAAATATCGCCGAGTCAGATGACATCATCCTCATCCTCGGCAAGGGCTCCGAACAAAAAATCGCCCTAAAAGATGGTTACCATAACTGGGACGATAGGGAAGTAGTAAAAAACATTTTCAAATCTTCCAATTCTTGATATACTACAAACATCACAGCCCGCATTCACGCAAAGGAGGTGTTCGTTATGGAAATTGCGCGCGGAATCGCGGTCGGCTTTCTCGTTGTTATCGCCGTCCTTGCTCTTATTGGTTCCAATTTCTTCCTGCCCTTTCTCACAAAATCGAATAACACAACCTGAGAAAGAAACCTAAACCCCAGGAGGTGATGCTAGTGGGCCTGATAAGTGATTTTTTCGAGGCAATAGAGTTTCTATCCAAGTTAATTATCTGGATTTCCCTCGGATGTGTCGGTCGTAGCCTGCTAGTCGTCATAACGCTAATTTTCAGCGGGCTCAAGCTGAAACCTGGTAAACATCCCACCGCGGAAAGGAGGTGAGAGTAGATGCGATACAAGCTCTGTATCATCCGGTATCGTGGTATGAGGGTTTAGGGGTCGTCCCATCTGGAGGCGCAGGTCATTCGATTTGCGCCTTCTCTTCTTTCAAACCCAAAATTAGCCAAAACTAATTACTAGTTACGAGTTCACGAGTTTGCTAGTTACGAGTTTACGAGTCTCCGAGTTTAAGAACCACCTAAAACCATCAAAATAACTTATCCACACTACTCATTTGACAACTATTTAATGTCTTGCTATACTTAAATATAGATAATAAACGTCTGCTAAATAGGCGAGTTCAACTCCGCGCAAGCGAATATACTCGTCTCCCGTGCAAATAGCAGGGTTAAGCATAAGGCGTATATAGATGAGCGATAAAGAGCTCAGATAAATCTCAGAAACCTTAATTTAAAGGGGAACTTTTAATTCGTCTAAAATTTTTGTTATAGGATAAAAGTTTTCTTAGGAGAGTGCTGCCGAATACGCTTTCGTAACGAAAAGATTAAAATTTGAGTCAATTTTTTTAAAAATATTTGAGGCCTATTTGCTAAAATAAGTCGATAAGATTTTTAAGGAAATTGGCCGAATTTTAAGCTTTGCAGTCGGAATGGTATTCAGCTAACACTCTCCTGAAAGTGTTCCAGTCATTTTTACGTTATATTAGTTATATTAAATAATATTACCTAAAATGCCCTCTTCTGTTTCACAAAATATAATTCCCCGAAAGGTCTTCACTAAAATCCATGATACCATCCCTCTACCCGACCTTATTGAAGTCCAAAAAGAATCATATAGATGGTTTTTTGATCAAGGATTAAAAGAACTTTTCGAGGAAATTAACCCTATTACCGATTTTATCGGTCGTGATTTGGAACTCTACCTCTCGGATTATTGGCTCGACGAGCCAAAGTTCGATGAAAAAACTGCCAAAGAGCGCAATGTTACTTTCGAGGCCTCGCTTCGTGTTAAAACCAAGCTTGTTAACAAAAAAACCAACGAAATCAAAGAGCAAGAAGTCTTTTTGGGTGATTTTCCCTTAATGACCTCTAGGGGCACTTTTATTATTAATGGTATCGAAAGAGTCGTTGTCTCCCAGTTAATCCGTTCACCGGGAGTTTTTTTTACTGCCAACTTTACCCGAGGCAAAAAACATTACGGTGCCAAAGTTATCCCTAACCGCGGTGCTTGGCTAGAGTTTGAAACCGATGCCAACAAAGTTGTTTGGGTAAAAATCGATCGCAAAAGAAAAGTTGCCGCCACTTCTCTTCTTCGCGCTTTTGGTTATTCAACCGACGAGGAGCTGTTAAACCTTTTTTCTAAAATTTCCAAAGACAAAGAGGACGCATCTAACTCTAACGAAGAAAACAAGGAAGCCAAATATATTTCCAGCGACGAATACCTAACCGCCACCATCGAGAAAGATTTATCCAAAGATGAGGCCGAGGGTTTAATCGAAGTTTATCGACGCATTCGTCCTGGCGATTTAGCTACTGCCGATAATGCCAAATCTTTAATCTATGCCATGTTTTTTAATTTCGACCGCTACGATTTCGGTCGTGTCGGCCGTTATAAAATCTCCGAACGCTTTAATTTCAATATACCTAACAACAAAGAAACTCGTATTCTTCGCCGCGAAGATCTAGTCGCCATCATCTCCGAAATAATCCGCCTTAACGAAACCGGCGAAGATCCCGATGATATCGACCATCTTGCCAACCGCCGTGTTCGGGCAGTCGGCGAACTAGTCCAAAACAAACTTCGTGTCGGTCTTGCTCGTATGGAGCGCATTATCAAAGACCGCATGAGCACTCTCGACTTAAACACCCTAACTCCTAACCAGCTTATCAATGCTCGCCCTGTTATCGGCGTGGTCCGCGAATTTTTTATGTCGTCCCAGCTTTCCCAGTTTATGGACCAGACCAATCCCTTAGCCGAGCTCGAGCATAAGCGCCGCCTAAGTGTTATGGGTCCTGGCGGTCTTTCCCGCGAGCGTGCCGGCTTCGAGGTTCGCGATGTTCATCGCACTCACTACGGCCGCATCTGTCCGATTGCCACTCCCGAAGGTCCAAACATCGGCCTTGTCGGCCATCTTGCTTCTTATGCCCGCCTTAACGAATACGGCTTTATCGAAACTCCTTATCGTAAGGTTGTTCACAAATTAAAAAACAAACCCGCTCTCCTTGCAGGCAAAATTTCTTTTAATGATATAAAAGATGATTCCGGCTCCCTAATAGTTAAAGCCGAAGAAACCATCACCCCCGAAATCGCTTCCCGCCTCTCCAAACTTTCTAAAAAAGAAATTCTTATAAAACCTTGGATTTCCGAAGAAATCATTTATCTTAATGCCATTAACGAAGAAAATTATACTACTACCTCTGCCACCACGCTTATCGACAAAAATGGTTATTTCGAGGAAAATCATATCGAGTCCCGTGTTCATGGCCATCCGGATTTTGCCCGTCCCGAAGAAATCGATTTTGTTGATGTTTCGCCTAAACAAATCATCTCGATTGCTACTTCCCTTATTCCTTTCCTAGAACATGATGACGGTGTCCGCGCTCTTATGGGAACAAACATGCAACGTCAGGCTGTTTCTTGTGTCGACCCTTCTTC
>JABMQE010000005.1 GCA_013203415.1 Candidatus Falkowiibacteriota bacterium
GTTTTAATTTTTAAGTTTTAATTTTTATTTAATTTCTAATGATTTAATTATTAATTTTTAATGTCGCGAGCAGTCAAGAAAATAAAAATTAAAAAAATAAAAATTGATTAAAACTTAAAACTTTCAACTTAAAACTTAGGATTTATTCCTTTTGTTGTATTTGAATTAAATTTTACATCCCGGGTAAATTAAAATCCCCAGAAGCCATCATTTTTTGGGCCATCATTTTTTGGGCGTCTTTGACAGCTTTATTGGTGGCCTCTTTTAAGGCGGATTCCAAGTCGCTGGCCTTTTCTGGGTTAAGCAGTTCGGTGTTAATGATTTTATAATAAATGATTTCCTGATTGCCATTGATTAGGATTTTAATGCCATTTTTTTCAACTTCTAAAGTTTCCTCAGCCATTTTGGATTGGATTTGTTTGGCTTGGCTGCGTAAATCTTTGATTTGTTTTAGTTTATTAAACATTGTTTTTATTTTATGTATTAAGAATTTTAAAATATATTATTCACGATACACGAGGCACCCTCCAGAGGACTTCGACAAGCTTAGTCGAATGCGCGGGCAGGCGTATCACGAGCCGTTTTATTCGAGTTATGAATACGTGATATGTGTATCGTGAATCGTGTTTACATGGCGTCTGGCGGCGGGCTGTCTATTCTTTTTTCTAAATTTTTAAAGCTGGCCATTGTTTGATCAAAGTAGAGATTAACATAGCCGGTTGGGCCGTTTCGGTGTTTGGCTATAATAATATCGGCGATGCCTTTTTTATCGGTTTCTCTTTTATACATTTCCTCTCGGTAAATAAATAATACCACATCGGCGTCTTGTTCGATAGAGCCGGATTCGCGCAGGTCGGAGAGCTTGGGAATGGCGTTTGGCCTTTGTTCAACGGCGCGGGAAAGCTGGGAGAGGGCTAAGACGGGAATATCTATTTCTCTGGCAAGCCCCTTTAGAGAGCGGGTGATTTCGGAGATTTCCTGAACTCGGCTTTCCTGGTTACGGCCTTCCATAAGCTGAAGATAATCAATAACAATTAAATCAAGGCCGGATTCGGCTTGGAGGCGGCGGGCTTTGGTGCGGAGTTCCATAATATTGGCAGTAGCAGAATCATCAATAAAAATATTAGCTTCGGAGAGTATCCCCATGGCATGGCCGATGCGGGGAAAGTCGTCATCGCCTTCGCGGTTGGAAAGGCGGCCGGTTCGCATTTTCCATAAGTCAACCCCGGCTTCGGCGCAAAGAAGGCGGTCGACTAATTGTTCTTTGCTCATTTCCAAAGAGAACATGCCGACGTTTGTTTTATGTTTAACAGCAGTTTGGCGAATAATATCAAGGGCGAGAGAGGTTTTACCCATACTTGGGCGGGCGGCCAGGATTACCAAATCGGATTTTTGGAGGCCGGCTAAGAGGTTGTCTAAATCATTAAAGCCGGTTGGAAGGCCGCGGAGTTTGCCGGATTGTTTATGGAGTTCGTCAATTCTATCGAAGGCCTCGGTTAAAACACTATTTATGGGGACAAAAATGTTTTTTAGAAAATGTTGGGAAACGCCAAAAAGTTTTTGTTCGGCGTTATCTAAAAGTTTGGAAACATCTTCGGCTTCTTCTTGGTAGCCCATATCGGTAATTTCGGTGGCGGCGTTGATAAGGTTGCGCAGAATGGCTTTTTTGCGAACAATTTCGGCATAGGTCATAATATGGGCGGCGGTCGGGACAGAGTTGGCAAGAGTTGCTAGGTAAGTACGGCCGCCGATTTTTTCGAGCAGATTTTTTTCTTCGAGTTTGTTGGTTAAGCTTAGGATGTCTATGGGTTCGCGGTTTTCATAAAGAGAAACCATGCAACTAAAAATCGAGGCATTAGAACCCTTGTAAAAATCTGCGGGAGAGAGCTTGTCAGCGATTTTAGTGACAGCATCTTTGTTTATAAGAAGGGAGCCTAAGACAGATTGTTCGGCCTCGAGGTTTTGGGGCGGGAGTTTTTCTAAGGGATTTTGTTGGTTATTGTTTGGCATGGGAATTATTAGTAATTTATTGTGACTTATAGTAACTTATTATAATTTGTTTTTGGTTGTTAAATTATTTTAACTTGTCTGGATTTTTTTGGCAATGATGTTTGGGGCACAGGTTTTGAACAAGGGGGTGTGGATTAAATAAAATTAAAATAAAAAATCCCTTGAAGGATTATTTGTGGTGGGACGCTTAGCGTCCCAATCACCACGCTAAGCGTGGTGCGGCGTGAGGGAATTCCAGCCTCACGGCTGGTCACCCGTTAGGGTGAGAACCCTTTCGCTCGCTTATAAAAGTGAGATGTGTGGTGCGGCGTGAGGGAATTGAACCCCCGACCATCAGCTTAAAAGGCTGTTGCTCTACCTAGCTGAGCTAACGCCGCATATTAAAAAAAGATAACTTGAGTTTTGCTAACCTATGTAGGTAGGTTAGCAAAAAATTTGTTTTTTGGCAACTAGGGTGAGTGGATTTGAAAGAAATATTAAATACGTATTTTAATACGTATTAAAATACGTATTTTTTTGTACCAATACTTTTATCAACCAAATTAAGTATTTCATCCCTTACGTAACAAATAAACCGTGAACCCATTAATTCATTTTAAGCTTAAATAAAGCAAAAATAGCTAGTATAATGCGCTGGCTCCATAGCCTCGCTGCGGCTCGGACTATGGAGCCAGCGAAAATGTAATTTTGATGTTGAAATAGGGGTGGATATGCTTCTTGACCACAAACTGAGCCAAGTTGATACTTTTGCGCTATGGAGTGGGGATAGTGACTTTGCTAACCCCTTAGAGCAATTATTGGATGATAATAAAAAAGCGCTGCTTTTTGCAACGGCTAGAAAAGTTTCAACCGAATTGAACAAGTTAGGCAAGAAAGGATTATTTATTTATGATATCCAGAAAATTCGTAATTTTATTTGTTGGAATAAAGAGCTTGAAGAAGATTCAAAAACCATTATAAACGCAAAAGGGATCCCAACAAGTGGGAGCCCTAAGCTATAGAGTTCTCGTAGCTGTTGCCAGCTACGTTGTTATTATAGCATATACAGATATTTTGTCAATAGTTTTTATGCACACCTAAAATTTTATGCTAAATTAAGAAACAAAACGAAAAATTGACTCTTGTCGGGATATTTTGGTTGGCAGAACAGAGCGGACGTAACGCCGTAGCCCTGAGCCGCGTCAAAGGGCGAAGGCGGGTGCGTACGCGTCGTAAAAATGGTAAGAGCTTATTACGTAAAACATGCTACGTAACAAGAGTTGGGCTTGCCCAGCCCCAGTTTGAAAGAACTGGGGCTGGGTTGATTTTTTAGCCAAAAAAGAGTAAAATAGCTATATAGGAGGTAATATGAAAATAAAAGATCTACCAAAAATAGAAAGACCAAGAGAAAAATTAATAAAATATGGAACCGCTAAGCTTTCAAGCTCTGAACTTTTAGCTATTATCCTCGGAACCGGCAGCCAAGGATTAAATGTTATTGAGTTGTCAGAAAAGATTTTAAAGAAGTTTAGTGGTGAGGGTTTGGCTAAGGCTGATA
>JABMQE010000026.1 GCA_013203415.1 Candidatus Falkowiibacteriota bacterium
CCCCACAACCCTCCCTTTTTATATATATTAAATCATCCTCCCAAAAAGTCAAGTAATACATCATAAAAACATTTAAGAGAGGCCTTATTTACCCATTCTTTTTCCTGATGATCCCCGCCGCCATCCGGCCTAAAAAGGACTGCCGGAATTTTATTATCAGTAAAAAACACCGCATCACTAGTACCGCACTCCCTCACCAGTTTAGCCTTTTTTTTAGTAACTTTTTTTACAGAGTCCTCTAACCGCCTTAAATAAAAATTCTTGCCAGAGACATTTAAAGGCCCGTTCTCTGCCAATGTTTCCAAACGATAACCATCTTTTAAAATATTTCTTATCTCTTTGATAATCCCGTCCTTATCTCTGTTATTTACATACCTGATATCAAAGTATAAACAAACCTCGCGGGCTGTCTGATTTGCGGCCTCCCCGCCAATAATTTTAGTTAAATTTAAGCTGGTTTTCCAATCATCCTTATCTTTAGGATTTGGAAATTTTGTTAACAATTTCTTATACAAAAAAACCGCCGCTTTTATAGGATCATTTGCCTGCCATGGTTTAGAAGCATGGGCGCTTTTTCCTAAAATTGTAACTTTAATCTGTAAAAAGCCCTTCTGGTAAATAACAATTTCTGTGCTGCTGCCGCCATCAGGCAAAATAGCAAAATTTGCTTTATAACCCATCTTCTCAACCAAATATTTAGTGGACAAACCATCAATTTCCTCATCCGAGGTTATAAATATTGCGACTTTCAAATTATTATTTTTCCTTAGATAATCACGGATAGCAAAAATAGAAGCTGCCAGAGAGGCCTTCATATCAAAAACCCCTCGACCATACATCTTGCTGCCATTAATTTTTAGTTTAAAATTTTCACCCTTAGCAGGAACCACATCTATATGGCCAGCCAAAATAAAATCTACTTTTTTGTTTTTCGCATTGCTTAAAACTAATATCGGCCGGTTCTTAAAGCTATATCTTTTAATAAAAAAATCCCGGGAAAACTTTTTCTCTATTATTCTCAAACACTTTTTCTTTTCTCCTGTCCTGTCTTCAGTGGTTTGACATTTAATTAGTTTTTGCAAAAAATTAATAATCTCGTTCATAATTTTTAATTTTTATCCTTTTTTCTTTATTCCTAAACCAGCCCCTTGGGGAATAAACGCCTTATAACCCGAAAAGTTTAAACCTGTGAACATATCATTTTTTACTCTCCCCGGCAGTGTCAAATCATAACTTATAAATCTGCCCAAACCCGCAAGCTGTAAATTCGCAGCCGTACCCAAAGCTGAATGTACCATATCCCCCAGCATATAACCGATATTATACTTATCGCAGAAGCCAATCATTTTTAATGCTTCAAAAATACCTCCGCATTTAGCCAATTTAATGTTTACCAAATCTAAGGAATCTCTATTATACAAATTTTCTAAATCTAGGAGATTATGACAGCTCTCATCTGCCATAATAGGAATATTTGTCTTTTTTCTAATTTTAGCAAGACCATCATAATCTTGATAATAAAGCGGCTGTTCTATCCACAAAATATTAAATTCCCTTAATTCCTTAATAATAGAAATAGCCAGCTCTGCCGATTCAAAGCCCTGATTCACATCCAGCCCTATTTTAATTTTAGGGTTAATATCATGAATTTTTTTTACTAATTTTATATCTTTGTCTTTGCCCAGGCCAATCTTAAACTTAAATAACTCAACCCCCTCCCCTAAGGCCTGCTTAATATTTTTTTCCAGTTGTCCTTTTTCTTCCTCTTTATAAGAAAATGTCTTTTGGGAAATAACATACTTCTTTTTGTGTTCACCAAATAATTTATAAACTGGCAAAAATTTTAATTTGCCCAAAAGATCTAACAAGGCCATCTCTATGCCCGCCTTTAAGGCGCTATTAGCATAAACATTTTCATTAATCTCTTGCATAATATTCTTTACATCCTCTAAATTAACAACCGATTTCTTTATCAACTTCGGTTTAATAATTTCCATAATTTCCAAAGCTCCTGCCTGTGTTTCACCAGTGATATCCCAAGCCAAAGCCCCTTCGCCAAAGCCCTCCAATTCTTTGTTTGTCTTTATTACCACCAAAACATAAGGCAAACAGTTAAGACAGGCCTTATAATAAGAAAAAGGTTGGGTCAGCTCTATATCTAATTTTTTAACTATCACATCGGTTATTAGCATACTGATAAGATATCATTAAAAAATCAAAAAAACAAGGGTAACCCTTAGGCTACCCTTGCGCGTCTGTCCCTCTCGAGGACTATATCATATCCCTTGCCCTCCCTAAGGCATCCCTTGCCTCTTCCTTCGATTTGTGAGAAATTCCAGTGATATCCAAATATCCGAACTGGATAACCCCCGGATTTGTCACGACTACGAACGGATTAGATTCGCTGGGAGTAAGCAATCCGGACAGCTTACTCCTTACGTACTCGAACGAACCCCCCTCAGAAAACCGGCAATGTTCATGCCAGAAATACTTACTGGTCCCCCCAAAATGAATCCCAGAAAGCCTCTGGGCCATATCATGTATGTAGATTATCGCTCCTTTCCGCGGGTTGAAATCTACCCAATGGATGCCCCCAGAGCTATCTATGATTATATCACAGCAGAAAAATCCAAGCGCCTCGTTTTGGACCAGAAATGGCCCCAGTGTCTCCGTTAATTGGGACACTATAAGATCTCGGATTTGGCAAGAAAGGTCTGCTGGCGAAGAGGTCCCCGCATAGCTGAAGTTCCTGGAAAGTTGATTAAACAGGTCGATAATTCTGATATTACCCCTATTATCAATTTCCCAGTGTATAGATACTTCAGCCACCTTATGAATCAACTCCTCTACCAAAAATCTTTCGCCAAAACCCCTAACAACAGGAACAGCGGCCGTTAGATCAGCCGAATCCCCCACCTTCACCATTCCTCCGCACGATACCCCCCCGGTTCCATCATCGACCTTAACAAGAACCTCTAATCCTTGGCCCAGAAAGGTCATTACTTCTCCAGAGAGATCACTTACGCCCTTACAAACAACCCAGGGTGCCGTAGGCAATCCGATATCTCGACAAAGCTCCTTGAAAGCAAGCTTATGAGACAAAGGAATAGACACCTCAAAATTGCAGTATGGTTGTATGCCGGTCTCTAAAGCCAATCGCCTCTCTGCATCACCGATACAGAAGAACTCAAGCCTTGCAAGATCACTCCTTGTCAGAGCGCTTATCTCCCCCAGAACCGCTTCGTTACGTAATATGAGCTCCGACAAGGTATACCGAGGGTCAAATGGCCCTACGGTAAACAGGCGAGGAATGCTAAACCCCAGTCCTTGCCAATAATCCAAGTAACCTGGATTAATTGGGTTAGTAGTGATCACTATATCCCCCTCGCCTACCTGACACAGCCCCCCTCGTTGGTCATAATTCTGCTCCAATTCAACCCCCCTAAAAAGCCTATTACTCTGGGAATCAACAATGATCCTAATCATCCACCACCATCCTTTCTGTCCGGGTGATTATCCGGTCTTTTAGCTCTGCTACCGAAATACCCTTGTCCACAAATATCACTCCTCCCACATCATTCTCATTGTTGGTTATCAAATCTGGACGACTACTTCGAGCACTCTCTATCAACCTATCCGAAATCTCAGGAACAAGCCTTCTTATACCACAGACATCCTTAACACCATGTCCAGTAAAGGCAATCAAAAGGGTATCAGAAGACCCAAATCTCCTTTGATGTTTTATAGCTGCCCCTAAACCCATAATACCGGTCGGCTCTGGAATAACTCCTTTCTCTATAAGGTTATCATCTTTACTAAGAAGTAAATATGCTTCCCTTAGATCTTGGTTTGTCAAACCACCAAGAGGAAAGCCATCAGACAACCTAATTGCCTGGATTAGTTGGGGCATGCTATAACTAGCTATAGCAATCGAGCCCTCTGCCGCATCTATAGTGCTTTCCATAACCAAAAAATCATCATACTCCCTTACCAACACCTCCTCTGCAAAAGCCCTCTCTGTTGGAAATGCCCCTTGCATGCCAACCGGAATAATCCTTGGCATAGGAAGAGACAACTGATCAAAACCCAAAACAAATCCGGCTAAATAACTGCCATTGCCCACGCCAGCGATAACATAGTCAGGAGATAAACCAGATTCAACCACCTGATTAGCCACCGGGCAAAAACCAGGCAGCAACAACTCATTACTCACATTTGCATTATAGATCTCTTCGAAGCTCATATCCGCAACGAGAGTATAGACATCTTCGAATATCGCCCCCTCAACCCCTACTGCTAAAACATCAGGTAATGACGACAAAAAAGCCAATTTAGAAGAAGATGCTGGAGCAAATACGACTGCCCCTGCCCCGTTCTTCTTGGCATATTTTGCCAAAGACACCGCATGGTTGCCAGAAGACACAACGAAGAAAAGCCCAAACCCATCTTGTAAACCGAGCATAACAGCCCTTTCTACGCTGTAATCTTTCATACTGCCCGAAAAGTTCTGTCCCTCATCTCTGATATATACTTTGCCGACTCCTAATGCTTCGGCAAGAATACTGGATTCATAAGTAGGAACATCCCATAAATCACGACTTGGTATCTTGGAGACAGACAGCGGCCACATAAACCCATAATGCCCCAAGGGCTTATGATGTCGGTTTTTATGGCCTTCGATTTCAGTCCCCCCTACCACATCCTGACAAAACAAACATAGATATTTATTGTCCATCTCCAGTCATCCTCCTCTTTCTAAGATTCAGGTGGTGCCTAGCTGCGTTACCGAGCTAGACACCACCACAGAACTACATCTCCTGAAGCACCCCGATTCCCAGAAGCGCCAACCCATTCTTGATAACAGTCGCCACCGAGGAAACCAGAGCCAAACGGGCCTTCGTGGTACCTTCGTCTCCTGCATCAAGGACCGAATGCTTGTGATAAAACTGGTTGAAGGCCCTTGCCAACCCGTAAACGAAGTTGGCAATCCGAACCGGGTTCAAGTCGCGAGCCGCGCTCGCCACCTCATCCGGAAACTGAATCAACTGCCGGATCAGCACCCGCTCCTCTGGGTTGCCCAAGCTCGAGAAATCTACTCCCGCATCCGAGGTTATACCAGAATCCAGAGCATTGCGCACAATCCCGCAAATCCGGGCATAGGCATACTGGCAGTAAGGACCAGTCCGGCCTTCGAACGAGATGGATTTCTCCGGGTCAAAATGGATATCAGACCCTGGATCAACCTGAAGCAAATGAAACTTAATCGCCCCAAGTCCAATCACCCTTGCCCTAAGTCCAACCTCCTCCGCCGGCAGAGAAACCTTATCACGCGCCCGTATCTCTACTCCTGCCAACCTTTCCATTCTCTGCATCAGATCGTCAGCGTCTATCACCTTCCCTTCCCTGGACTTCATCTTCCCTTCAGGCAAATAAACCATGCCATAGGAAAGATGAAAACAATCCTTTGCCCATTCATAGCCGAGCATCTCAAGAATTGCAAACAGGCTCCTAAAGTGGTGGTTCTGCTCGTTACCAACTACATAGATGGAGTGGGTCAGGCCATACTCGTCAAACTTGATCTTGGCCGTACCCAGGTCCTGCGTCATATAGACGCTCGTTCCATCCGCCCGAAGCAGAGTGGACTGCTTAAGAGCGCCGTGCTGATCCCGCCCGAATTCCTCTGGCAAAGTTAAAACACAGGCACCCTCGTCGTTTCGGAAAATCACTCCGCTCTCAAGCCCGGCTTCGATAATATCCTTGCCGAGCTTGTAAGTGTTACTCTCGTAGTAAAACGTATCAAACTCCAACCCGAACCACTCGTACGTTTCACCAAATCCAGCATACACCCAGTCGTTCATAGTCCGCCACAACTCGACAATCTCGAGGTCTCCGGCCTCCCATTGCTGAAGCATGGTCTGCACTTCTTCTTCCAGGCGGACATCTGCCTTAGCTTCCTTGCTGTAGCGTACATACCATTCCCCAACGAAGTGATCGCCTTTAGAGCCCGTGGACTCCGGTGTCGCGCCATCTGCCCACTTCGACCAAGCCAGCATGCTCTTGCAGATATGAACCCCTCGGTCATTGACCAAGTTCGCCTTAACCACTTCCTGGCCTGTGGCCTCAAGCAGGGCAGAAACTGCCATGCCAATAGCACCATTCCGCAGATGGCCCAGATGCAAGGGCTTGTTCGTGTTCGGCGATAGATATTCCACCATCACCTTCTGGCCTTTCCCTGCCTGGGAATTGCCAAAAGCATCTCCCATAGCGATAACCTTTCTGCAGACATCGCCGAAGAGCGCAACCGGAGCTATTCGAAAATTCAGATAAGGCCCGACTGCTGTTACCTCCTGGATAGTATCATCCAGAGAAATCTCTTCGGCCAAGAGGTTAGCAATATCATTCGGGGATCGCCGAAATGCTTGGGCCATAGGAAAACACCCAATCGAAAAATCTCCCATCTCTGCGTCCGGAGGGAACCCCAGCTTAAGACCCTCTGGCTTTATGCCAAAAAGCTCCAAAGCCGCGCGCTCAACCTCAACCAGTACTCTAGATGCGATACTCATAAACAACTCTCCTTTCTGGTTTGTTCCCGACTAACTAAATTCCTTCTATCTAGAGAATTTTCAATGAACCATTATGCCTAAATTAGCATAAAATAAAATTAGCACAGACACGAAGAAAAGTCAATTATTTAACTATCCTTGACATTTTCTTTATTTGTGTTAGGGTTAAACCAGAAAATAAACACCAGATAGCCCCTTAGATTCAAAAGATTCTCATGTTCCAAATCCAGTTAAATCGCCTTCAAAAATCATGCGATTTAACCAAAAAGGAGGTAGCCAGATGGAACTAGTAGAGCTCACTCGAAAGCTGGTCGGATTCGATACCAGCCAAGGCCAAAGTACTCGGCCAATGGCCGACTTCGTGTCCGAATACTGCGAGGCAGCTGGATTCACAGTCACCCAGTATCCGTACGAAGTCGCCGCTGTCGAGATGGTCAACGTGGTCGCCATGAAAGGCGGCGAAGAAAGCGCTCTCGCCTTAAGCGGCCACATGGATACAGTCAAGACCGACCATGGCGAATGGCGGACCGATCCGCACGTCCTAACCCAAAAAGGAGACAAATACTATGGTTTAGGCGTGGCAGATATGAAGCTCTTCCTCGCCATCGCCATGAAAGCCGGCGAAACTATCAGTGCAGCAGAGCTTACGAACCCATTCGCTCTCTACTTCACCAGCAACGAAGAGGTTGGCTGCCTTGGCGCCCGAGATCTGGTTCATCAAGAGGGCTTCAAGATTGCTCCCTCTGTCGTGATCGGCGAGCCAACGTCTCTCATCCCCATCAATCACCATAAGGGATACATGTACCTCACCATATCCCTTAAAGATAAAACCAAAGGTAAAAATGGAGATGAAAGCAGACACAGCTCCGATCCGAGAAAAGTACGAAATGTAGTCGAGCTGGGCCTGCCCCTGGTCTTAGCTGCGCTAAACGATATCAAGCAACGACTCGAGGCCGTGGAAGACATCAATTTCGACCCGCCTTACCCAACCATGAATGTCGGTGTTGTGACAACTGGCGAAGAAGCCGCTAAAAACATCATTCCTAAACACTGCCAGATTGAACTTGATATCCGGCCAGTGCCGGACCAGGATGTTGAAGGGCTCTTCAGCGTAGTTCAAAGGGTAGTAACCAGGGCGGTGGCCAAAGTCAAAGATATCGAGGTCCAGGTACGGTACGGCCGAGCCCCAACCCCGCCAATGAAAACTTCAGCAGAAGCTCCAATCGTCAAGCTAGCTTCCGAACTTGGCGGCCACGACCCAAAGTCTGTCTGCTACAACACCGAAGGCGGAATCTTTAACCTCAACGGCGCCCAGTCAGTTGTTTGGGGGCCTGCCAACAAAGAGCAAATTCATAAGCCAAACGAATACGCTGATACTAGCTGGTTCGAGCAGGAAACTGTAGAGAAATTCATCACCCTAATCCGGCAAACATGCTGCGGAGGTGAATAGACATGGAGGAAGGTGTACGTACTATCAGAGAAGCGCTGTACTACCTTCGCGCCCACCAGGGTTCAAAATTCCTAATCAAACTCGGCTATCAAATCATTGACCAAGTCGAGGAACTGGGAATTCTGAAAGACATCGATTTGCTCTGTGGTGCCGGAATTAATGTCATTCTGGCCTACAGCAAAAAAGGATTCAACCCTGGCACCTGGGTAAGCCTGAACTGTACTGCCAGGCGGCTGGAAGAACTAACAGACACTTTTTCCTGCCCGCCCGATGGAACGGTTCCCTTGATCTATTGCGAAGGGACGCAGAACACCGAAGATGAAGCAATCGCCCGCTTGGCCACAAATCTAAGGGTTGATAAGCTAATCTTCATCACCAATCGAGACGGGGTCTTTGTCAAAGACCAACTCGTCCGTCAAATGACGATTGACGAGGCACAAGAATTACTGGCCACCCCCCGCACAAGCAAAGGCGTGACCAAAGGCATGCGCTGTAAAGTCCAGGCCGCTGTTATGGCCTGCGAACAAGGCGTGCCAAGAATTCATATCATAAGCGGCGAACGGCCAGGAGCTCTGCTGAAGGAAACCCTCACCTGCGAAGGGCTGGGAACTATGGTCTACGCCCGGTCGCCTTACCAGAAAATCCGCTGGGCTCAACCAAAAGACCTCCCCGCAATAGTGGAGGTCTTAACAGAATACGAATTCGATCTCCCGCTCACCCTGGCCGAAACAAAAACCAGGATCGAAAACTCTCTCGTCTTCTCTGTCGACGAGGAAGTCCATGGATGCCTCCTCACTATCGAGCATCCAGACAAGCAGGCTCTAGAGATTGCCTACCTGATTGTTTCGAAAAATTATCAGGACTCCGACACTCTCCATCTCCAAGGTCTGCTGGAACACACAATCCAGTACGCCCGCGAAAAGGGGTATGGGAAAATCTTCCTGGAGGCCCAGAAGAACCAGATCTGGCTGGAGATTTACCCCTGGTTCCTCCAACTGGGCTTCAAAAAACAGGTTAGGCAAGAGCACAAAGACATCTGGGTTCTTGCTCTCGACGCCTAGCCGAGACAGAGAACGAATGCCGAGTCCATCTCCATGGGCCCGGCATTTTCTCTTTATAAATCCTTTAATCTTTTTTAATATAACAAAAATAAAATACAAATTTCTGTTACCCTTGACAAAATATATTTTTTTGCTATAATTAAAATAGAAAATATGTCTAACAACCTGCCTCAACCTAAGCCGTCAAATAAAACCCCTGGGTAAGTGGTCGATTTAAGTTGCAAATAAAAACAGCAGCAACTGCAGCAAAACCTCTTATCCGAAAAAGGGGCTTTTTTATTATGAACAACACTCTAGTAATAAAAATCGGAACCAATGTTATTCTTGGCAACGGCAGCCAAGTTAATTTTAGTATCCTAAAAAATATTGCTGCTCAAATTTGTAAACTAAAAGAAAAAGGTTATAAAATAATCCTGGTCAGCTCCGGAGCCGTAGGCGCCAGCAAAGAATTAGTCCAAAAAAGCCAAGAAAAACACTCCATCTCTTTTCTGGCCGCCATTGGCCAAACAGTTTTAATTAATCACTATCAAAATATCTTTAAGCAAAAAAATCAAATCATCGCCCAAGTATTGCTTACTGGTGATGATTTTTTAAACCGGCAAAGATATAATTTTATCTACGAAACCTTAACCGAACTCCTAAAAAATAACATTATCCCTATAATCAATGAAAATGATGTTGTTACCCGCGATTATTGGGGTTTTGGAGAAAATGATTTCCTGGCTGCTATAACCGCTATCAACATCAATGCCGATAAAATTATCTTTCTAACAAACGTTGACGGCATCTACGACAAAAACCCAAAAGAAAAAGATG
Source organism: Candidatus Falkowiibacteriota bacterium (assembly GCA_013203415.1). GTDB lineage: Bacteria > Patescibacteriota > Patescibacteriia > UBA2591 > JABMQE01 > JABMQE01. Next base: position 9,891 of record JABMQE010000026.1, read on the forward strand.
CCAAATTAATCAGCAATATAAAAAATGTAAACGAAATAGATGTTGCCAAAACCACCTCCACTTTTGGCAAGGGTGGGATGGCCAGCAAGGTTAATGCCGCTAATCTGGCTGCCAATGCCGGCATCGAAGGTTTTGTTATTAACGGCCTTAAAGAAAAAAATTTGGAAAAATTAATCCTTGATACCTCAAAAATCGGAACCCGCATTAAGGCCTCCTCAAAAAAATTAAACCAAAAAAGAGGTTGGCTTTTTATCGGAAAATTAAGGCCTGGCAAAATTTTTATAGACAGAGGAGCCGGCGAAGCAATCAAATCCGGCAATAGTCTTTTAGCTATCGGTGTTAAAGAGGCCAGAGGAAATTTCCATAACAAAGATGTGGTTAGTGTTTTAGATGAAAAAAATAATATTATCGGCTACGGCACTGTAAATTATGATTTTGAAAAGCTAAAAAAAATCAAAGGCATGGAAAAAAACGAAATAAAAAAACATTATGAAAGAGAAATAATCCATAGGGACAACCTAACTATTCTTAAATAAAACCTATGAACAAAAAAATCAAAATCGGAATAATTGGCGCCGGCACAATGGGCCAAATCATCTGCGCTAATCTTCTAAAAAACAAAATAGTAAAAGAAGGTGCTGTTTTTATTAGTGATAAAAACAATCAAAAAATCCAAAACCTTAAAAAAACCTGCAAAATCACAGTTTCTAAAAATAATTCAAACCTAATAAAAAAAACCGATATTATTATCTTAGCTATAAAGCCTCGGGACTTAACATCCCTGTCGAAAGAAATTAAAAACTCGCTGGAAAAAAATCAAATAGTCGTCTCTATTATGGCAGGGATAAGCTTAAAAAGATTAAAAAAAGAATTAGGCCATAAAAAAATAATCCGCTCAATGCCTAACTTAGCCGCCAAAATAGGCCAAGCAATGACAATCTGGCTGCCTGGCGCTAAAATATCTTCTAGGGAAGAAAAACAAATCAAATCAATCTTTGCCTCTTTTGGCAAAGAAATAAAAGTAAACCAGGAAAAATACCTTAATCTTGCCACTGCGGTTTCGGGCAGCGGCCCGGCTTATGTTTTTTATTTTATCGAGGCCTTAATCGAAGCCGCAAAAAAATTGGGCTTTAACGAAAAGCAAGCCAAAGACATAGTAAACCAAACAATCATTGGCGCAGTTGGTTTATACAATATCTCTGGCGAAAAAGCCAAAAACCTGCGCCTAAAAGTTACTTCTAAAAAAGGCACCACCGATGCGGCAATAAAGTCCTTCGAAGAATCAAAACTAAAATCAATAATCCATAAAGGCATAAAAAAAGCGCTCGCAAGGGCCCTGGAATTAGAAAAATAATATGGACAAAAAATTAAAAGACAAACTAATAAAAGTTAAAAAATCAAGTCAAAAACTAGGGCTTATTGATATTAAAAAAAGAAATAATTTCCTAAATATTCTTTTAAGAGAACTAATAAAAAAAACCAACGAAATTATCCAGGTAAACAAAAAAGATACTAAAAAAATGTCTGCGGATAATCCCATGATAGACCGCCTAAAACTCGACAAAAAAAGGATAAAGTCAATAGCCAGCGACATAAAAAAAATAAGCTCTCTTCCCGATCCCCTAAAAGAGACCATAGAAAAACGAACTCTAAAAAACGGCTTAATCCTTACTAAAAAAAGAGTCCCCTTGGGAGTTGTTGGTGTTATCTACGAATCACGGCCAAACGTAACATGCGATGTTGTTAGCTTGTGCCTAAAATCAGGCAATGCCGTAATCTTAAAAGGCGGCAAAGAAAGCGATGCCACCAATAAATTTTTAGTTAAAATCATCAAGGACTCTCTAAAAAAAAGCTCTCTTCCTATTGACTCTGTTTTTTATATAGACGCAAAAAATAAAAACCTGCTTGCCCAACTTTTTAAAGCCAATAATTTTATTGATGTCATAATCCCCCGTGGAGGCCAAGGCCTAATAAATTTTATTCGGCAAAACTCGCAAGTGCCTGTTATCGAAACCGGAGCCGGTGTTTGCCATACCTATATTGATAAAAATGCAAATACTGAAATGGCCCTAAAAATTGCCTACAATGCCAAAACCACCAGGCCTAGTGTTTGCAATGCTTTGGACACTTTGTTAATTAATAAAACCCAGGCCGAAAAAACCTTAAAACAATTCTATTTAGTTTTTAATAAAAGCGATGTTCTGGTTTATGCTGATTCTAAAAGTTATAAAATCCTGCAAAATCTCGGCTTTACAAATCTAAAAAAAGCCAAAGAAAAAAGCTTTGGCAAAGAATTTCTAAGCTTAAAAATGTCTGTCAAAATCGTAGCTGATATTCAAGAAGCAATAAATCACATAAACAAATTCGGCTCTGGGCATTCCGAAAGTATTATCTCTAAAAACAAAAATGCCATAAACAAATTCCAAAACCAGATAAACGCCGCCTGTGTCTACTCTAATGCTTCTACCAGATTTACAGATGGCTCCGAATTTGGCCTTGGCGGCGAAATCGGCATAAGCACCCAAAAACTGCATGCCCGAGGCCCCATGGGCCTTAAAGAACTAACCACTTATAAGTGGATTATTCAAGGCAAAGGACAAATAAGAATATAGAAAAAGGCATCCTTAACCCGCTTTAATCCCCTTCTATTCCTTTAATATCTACTTCTTCCAATCCTCGATAATAATCCTTTTTGTTTTTGTGTCTGCTATAATCACCAACTTCTGCTTTTCCCGAAGTTTTAACGCCCGAATAATTCGCGGCGGAATAAGAATCCCATAACTATACTTGGAATTCTTGCCCAATTTTCTGACTGCTCTAATTTTCATAGATTTTGCTGTTACTTATTAAAAATAGATGCATTCATGAATGCATTCACGATGCATCTATAGATGCATCTATTTTTATTATAACATAGTTTAAGATAAAAAAGAAACCAAAAACCGCCGAAGGGGCGGTTTTATAGTATTCGCAGACATCTTGGCTCCACCGCCCTCCTTGCGAGTCGGGATTATGGAGCCAGCGAAATTAATTATTAAAAAATCGTTCAATTTTTTTAAAATCAGCTGTTTCAGAATCCCAAGGAAATATTTCTTCTAGACTACCACAGGAGTAACCACACAAAGATTCCCAAATTAAAAAAGCCCCATTCTCATTCAATCTCCTTTTAAGATCCTCCTTTTCCATTTTGGTGATGACATATATTTTCAAATTATGACTCCGTATACCCTCCATCAAAATTTTATTAATATGTTCTTCGCGAAAACCATAACCAATAATGACTATCTTTTTATCATCTTGTCGAATTACCTCTTTGAAAATACTAAAATACCATTTTAATAAGGGCTCCTTTTTTATAATTTTTTCTTTACCGCCACCAATCACCATCTGATTCTCGCCGTTAATAGACAACCACCCGTAAGACCCATGCAGTTTTATATATAAAAGATCACCCGAATTAATAAGGTTTTCTTTCTGTGTTTCAAGTTCCTCCTGATTGGGTAATTTTCTGAGATGATTGTTAGAAAATTCTTGATTAAAAATATGGAATTCCTCGTTGAAAAAGGGAACCATTGGTGCCCTGTATTTAAACTGTCTTTCCATGAATAAATCATGATTTAAGGTAAAAAAGAAACCCTTTTCTCCCGCACCTCCCACAAAAAATCTAATGAACTTATGAAACTGAGAACCATTCTCTATTTTCCTAGGATTTTCACTATTATAAACCCGACCCCTAATAGCATCATCAAGATCTTTATATACTTGTTCTATCACCTTTTTCATAGCAGACTTTTCGTCATCATTGAATTTATTGCTACTTAACACGGTATCGTATATTGTTTCATAGTCAAAATTAGAATTAGACAATACTAATCTTTTTAACTTTTCATTTTTTTGAATTAATGGGTGACCTAAAATCATGTCCCACATATCATCAGCTAAAAACCCCCCAAAATTTTTCGTAAAACCCGCACCGGTTAGAAGTATCAAATTGTTTGATTTGAAGTTCATAAAATTATAGAGGATAACTCTTTGCTTCTCTGGATCATCCTCTCTGTATCCTTAAATTTTACATTTTCTTTAACGTGTGCGCAATTATTACCTATTGCGAACAATGAGTCCAATTCCGATTTTTGTATTGCTGTAATAATATTATTTTTGACCAAAGTCATAAGTAGATCATTTGCTGTGGGTTTCTTTTTGTTGGGTGGGTTCAATACAAGTTGCAGCCCCCTACTATCTATCACAGTGTGCAAATGTCTTTCGAGAGCGACTCTTGCAATTACTCCACTAGCCCGAATAAAAACCTCTTCGTTATTGCTACTTTTAAGTATTTCTTCCGCTGTTGTAAATTCGTCGGCAGAAACAGTGAAACTCAATTGGGTAACTACAGGGAGTTCCTTTGATAATACCTCATCTACGACTGACAATAATAATGATCTGGCTTTCTGAAAAAATTCAATAAATAAATCAAGGTGGTCTCCCTGGTTAGGATTAAGCTTATTGCGTTCATTAGTTCCACGATTGATATACTGCTCAATGTCAGAAAAAGCTCTGCTCCTATAATCACCTCGTTTGCCCATATGATAATGTTCATAACAATTATCAAATTCTTCTAAACCAGAAAAATCTTGCTGAACTAAAAGCTCCCTAGCACCTCGGTACCATCTCTGGCCATTAATAGACAATTTGGGCTGAACATCCTGACCATCAAATAGTTTTTTTGCAAGTTTAACTATCTCGTTGGCAAGCTTCTCAAGTTCGTTAATTCTTTGTTCTAATTGTACTAATTTAGTATTCATAATATTTCAATCTTGTCACCCCACATTCGGTATATCATAATAACAAACAAAAATCAACAAAAAAACGCCAACCTACGGCGTCTTTTTGTAAAACTCCCCTACTCCTTCTTCCCTTCCCAAAACTTCCTCACATCCTTGAAACGCACTATCCTGTCATTTATCTTCCCGATCTCTCGTGGATAAAACTCAAACAACCTATCACACAACTCCAACATCCATTTCTTCCTGCTATTCTTGGAAACGACATTAACATTATTAGAATTAGCTATTTGTATCTGCCCCCAACCAAGCGCACCCAAAGTTAAACAATTCCAAGCCACAAACTCAATCGGTACAAACATCGCTTTCTTAAAAAACACTTTTGTACCTTTAATTTCATAATCTATTTTCAAAACAACAAAATAGTTCTTATCATCCTCGTAGAATCTACTCAACCTTTCTACAGAAGTAAGGTTCGGCATATTAAAATCCGAATCAAGACGATGGGTTTTTACATCAATAATATAATAAAAATCATCTTTATCCTTGAATGCTAAATCCGCCATCGCCCTGCGGGCAAAATTTGGCGAATATTCCACGCTTAAATTTCCTAAAATCTTATCAAAATTTTCAGCCAGTACGTCTTGGATAGCATCACCAACAGCCCGAGGGCTATTTACTGTTCTTGGAGAAAGAAAACTTTTTTGTTTACTTAAAAAGTCAACAATCCCTTTCTCGAGCTTTTTATAAACGTCCGAATAAAAAATTTTGCTTTTAGTTGCCATAATAAATTTTTATAATAAATTATATTGATTACGTGATATTTTTTCTTTCCCATTATTCCCATTCAACTGTCCATTCAAGGTATTCCTCTCCCAAAAAACATTATTTGCATAACCCTGGATAGTTTTTTCCTTGTTGGCCATTTCTAATCTTTTCTCGGTTAAACAAGAATAATCCTTATCAATCTCTATACCAACGTACTTTCTTCCTAATTTCTTAGCCACTACAGAAGTAGTGCCAGAACCCAAAAAAGGATCAAAAACAATATCATTTTTATTTGAACTAGCCAAAATTATTTTAGCTACAAGTTTTTCTGGCTTCTGGGTCGGATGGTCTGTATTTTCCGGCATAGACCAAAAAGGTACTGTTATATCTGTCCATAGATTGGATGGATAAGTAATGCGATGCTTGCCATCTTTATCCTCTTGCCAATCTTTTGGTTTGCCAGAATCGTCTTTATACGGTGCAAGCACTTTTCTTTTTACCTTAACATCATCAATATTAAAAACATAATTTTCCGAAAGCGTGCAAAACCAAATATCTTCAGAGCAATTTTTCCAATTCCTCTCCGCTCCTCTCCCCTTTTCCCTTTCCCAGGTTATCCGATTTTGGATCTTAAAATACTTTCTAGCAACATTAAAAATTGCACCAGAAGACTTCCAATCCCCACAGATATAAACCGAGGCATTCTTTTTTAGTAATCTAATCATTTTACTAATCCAAGAGTCTAACCATTCTTCATATTTATCAGATTCCATTTCCTTAAAAGAAGTAAGATTGAATTTTTTGCTTAAGTTATAAGGAGGATCTACAAAAACTAAATCAACAAATCCACTGGGAAGATAATCAACTACATCATAAATATCTCCGTAAATAGTTTTATTAAGAATATCATCGATAGCAATGGTTTTTCCTATCTTTAATAACTTGTCACCATATTTTAATATATCGTCTTTAGATAAATTTATAGTTCTATTTCTGGGTGCTCGATTTTTATCTGATGAAACCATGATTATTTTTTTATTTTAATTAACTTAGACGATTTATATACTTATTCTCCCACTTTCCCCAAAAAAAATCAACCCCAAACCCAAAGCAAAACCCAATAGATGCATTCATGAATGCATTCACAATGCATCTATAGATGCATCTATTTTTAGTATAGCATGAATTTTAGTATAGCATGAAACTAGAAAAAATAAAAAGCCGCGCTTGTTGCGGCTTTTTGAATTTGTAATGTAACTATTTTACTAACTTCGTGCGAAATCTCACTCCCTTGTGTGTATCCGCGTAATCTTTAAAAACCTGCCGTTGTTTAGCGTCTTTTTTCAAAGAATCCGGTGTCTCATGTTCCACTATGACAGTATCGCTCTTCTTCTTAGCAATAACATCGGGCCTCTTTCCTTTGAGTGTTTTGGGCTTGTCAAAACCATTAATATCCGCATCAACTTTATAACCTAGATCATGGTAATAATCAGCTGTCTTCTGTACACCATTGTCGTGTTTTGACTGTCTCCCTGGTGTTCTTTTTGGCATAAGTTTATTTAGTTAATTATTAAGTAATTCTTTACTAACACCGTTATCTTGAACTGAGCGTAGCGAGGTAAATGGTTGTGAAGTCGATAAGAATTTATTTATTAAATATTTTTAGTGTATAATCATTTAGAGCTTTACTAATGAACCTTTCCGAATAACCAGCTGAAATACTTAAAACAATTAATACAAAACCCTGATCTAAAGCTAGCGAGACAGCGACGATATTTAACCGTAACAAGCTATATAGTGCTACTCCCGAAACACTCCCGATCAATGGTCTTAAAATCAATTTCATTGTTTTCAACTGATTCGATTCCTCTACTTTTAAATCTTTTCCCAAATTCAACACTACCCCCAAAGTACCGCCCAATAATCCAAAGACTATACTAGTATAAAAACCATACCTAACAATATCAACAAAATAATAATAAACAGAAATCAAAATCAGCTCGCCCAAAATGATAAATATAAAGTATTTAATAACCTTTCTCTGAAATTCTTTCCAGTCAAAAATTCTCTTCCATAAATTTCCTATAACTTCATTTACCCTGTTGTTTAATCTTTTAGAATATTCCGGTTTTTCTTGAACAACGCTTTCTGCTTTATCCAATAAATCAGCCCACCTATCTTTTTCTTTTGATTCTCTAAACACATATAAATCGGCTCTTGTGATTTCAATTTCAGCAAGAATTTTTTGCTCTTCTCTATTATATTCTGCTTGTTTTTGATTGTCCATGAATTTGCTATATTATTATTTTATCTTGTAGAAAAAATCATTGGCCTACCCAAGAGATCAATATCAATGTAGATATTACCATTTGATCTAGTGGTTAAGGTATATTTTAACTCGGACTTTTCAGCCGCTAATGATCGTACTTGTAAACCACTCGAATTTTGAGAATAACTACTAGAAATATTTGTTCCGTCCCCTTCCTCGGCACCCTTTGACAGAATCGAAAGTCTGGGAGCACCCATTGTATCAATCAATTTTTTGGAGTAACCCGATGTGTGGCCATGATGAGAAGCAACTAAAATATCTACGCCATTAACAATTTTGTCTTTAAACCCATTATGGTTTTTGTCTAAAAGCCAGCCCCAACCAACTTCCTCCATATCTCCACCAAAAAGAATTCTAAATTTATTAGCACAATTTAATAAAAATACCTGGCTTGAATTATTTTTAATTTTAGACGTTTCAAAAATTGATTCATCTTTTAATGTGCTCATCGGTATTAAAAATGGCGTCTTTTCAAATCCCCAATTCGGTTCCTCTGGATTTTTACCCCGATACACATCGCAAAATTCCTTCTTATATTTTTCAAGGCTATCAACATTATTATCAATAACCCCGTCCGGAAAATCCTCTAAATATCTTCTGGAGAGCAAATATGGTGTTAATTCCCTCTTTACTCTCTCGGAGTTATTTATATGATCAGCATCTGGGTGTGTTATAACTAAACTAGTTAATGGATATGTCATCCCTTCCTGTGTCTTATAATCTTCCATGGTCGAAAGCCATCCATTTTCTTCTCTCATCATCTTTATAGTATCAACCGGACACACTTTCTCGTTATGACGGCCACAATCAATCATCAAACTGTTACCCCTTGGACAAACCGCCAAAGCACAAGCTGAATTAGATACATCAAATATTACTAATTTCATATATTTATCCTTGCCTTTCCCCCAGCATCTTTATGTAAAAATTGGAGGTATTATTGATTTAAAAAATAAAAAAAGACGAAATATAGCACTTGCGATACGTATACATCCGCCTTCTTTGATATAACTTCTATAAACTTTCAAATTCGGCGGAAATGCATGTAACGCCTATTATTTAGTTCTTTAAAACCCCATACTAAAAACAAAAGCATAAAGTTTATTTCTTTATTATAGGAGGTTAAAAATATTTGTCAAGTCTTTTTTTAGGCCTTCCTTCTCTCCTACCCCATAAAATTTATAACCCTTCCCAAAAAAACAACCCGACTCCGCTTGCGGGCTGAACAAAACAAAAAAACGCCACGGTTGGACGTTTGACTTGTTCTGTAAAATAAAAATTATCTTGTAAACATTTTTTAAAAACTGATTACTTATTTCGTTTGAATATAATTTTCAATGCGCATATTTGCCAGTTCAACATATCTCTTTTCTTTCTCAATACCAACCCAATTCCTGTGAAGGGCATGCGCAACAACGGCTGTGGTACCGCTCCCCATAAATGGGTCTAAAACCAAATCTCCCTTTCTACTTGCAGTTAAAAGTACCTGCTGAATTAATTTGAGCGGCTTCTGTGTCGGATGCGATTTTATCCCGTTCTCGTCTCTTAACCTTTCCGGCCCCCTACAGATAGGAAATGTCCAATCAGTATCTTTCATCTGTCTTCCGTCATTCATCATTTTTAAAAACTCATAATTAAAAGTATAATTTTTGCAATTTTTATTTTTTACTGCCCAAATTAAAGTCTCGTGATTATTAGTAAATCTCCTACATTTAAAATTAGGCATTGCATCAATTTTTACCCAAATCACATCATTTAAAAACCATAGCCCAAGGTCCTGCATAATTTTACCAACACGAAAAATGTTGTGATACATTCCCATTACCCAAATCGTACCCGTTGGCTTTAAAACTCTTTGGCATCCTCTGAGCCAATTTTCTGTAAAACTATCGTATTCTTCATAGCTTTCAAATTTATCCCATCCGTCGGCAACGGGAATAACCTCTGAACCATCACCGCGTTTTAATCTTCGCCCTTCTGGCAATTGCAAATGATAAGGAGGGTCCGCAAAAATTAAATCCACAGAATTATCAGAAAATTTCTTCATTACCTCAATGCAATCACCGTGTATTATTTTGTTAATAAATTTTTGCACATTTATCTACTATATTCCCCGTACAAATTAATAAGATCTTGCAACGATGGAATTGATAATAATTTGTCACTTTTTCTGTGAACAATCCTATGACAATTTGAACAAACAGGTGCAACATTAACCAAAGCCTCACTTAAATTTTGTTCTATATTGTCTTCGTAAGCAAAAATTGGCTTGAGGTGATGGATTTCGATATATCCCGTACCAATTTCCCCATAAAAATCTTCAAAATTAAAATTACATGCTGAACAGTATATTTTGTTATTCTTTGAATAATATTCTTTGGCGGTTTTAACCAACCTTCTAGATCTTGTTTTTGTTTTAACTCGGCTAAATTTTATAAACCCCTCTTCGATAATTAAATCTGAATAATCTTTTTCTATAATATCTTTTCTCTGTTCCTCATTAAAGTTATTATCTAAGATAAATGTAAAATTGTTTATATTTTCTAATAAATATCTTTCTCCTTTGTCGGTTATCTTATGTAAACCGTCTCCCTTAATTCTTGAATACGAGGCCAGCGCCTTACCTTCAAGCGTTCGATGAGAAACTAAATTTCTGACTTTTTGGCTAAAATATGTATCGTTTCGGCCAGTTATAATTTGGGCATCTCTTCCGGTGATTTCCAGCTCGCGCGACAATAAAGCAATTAACATAGAGGTTGTCAAACCTGTTTCCTTGTTCAATAGTAAATAATTTAACGCCGGTATAATTAAATCGCTTTCACTATAAATCATAGTTGTATGTCTATTAAAAATTATAAATTACTAAATGCTCGGCATCCCTGTTATTCCTCCCCTTGACGTTATAAAGGTATTTTTTTTCAAATTTATCAATTTTGATACCCTTTCTGTTTTTATAGAGACCAAAAATAAAAGGTGTTTTTTTAATTATAAGTATAAACTTTCCACTCGTTTGATACAACTGCTTTGCTAACCTTTCCTGATCTTTTTTACCAAAAGATTTTTTCTCATAATTGCTAAAGTTAGAATCGTATGGGGGGTCAAGAAAAATAAAATCTTCTTTACTAAACTTATAATTATTGAAAACTTCTTCGAAATCTTGGTCAATGATGACAACCCCTTTTAATAAATTTTCGACTTCGTTACTGAAGACATGGTCAACCTTTGCTCGAAAATTTTTTGAGTTATAGGCGATACCGCCATATGGTATATTAAAATGACCATTATTATTAAATCTAAACATCGAGCCGTAACAAAACTCGCGAATAAAGTAATAGTTAGCTATTTTTTTTGCTAAGCAAATTTTGTATTTATCGTCATGAAAATTCATTAAGTCTCTAAAATGCATATAAAAACCACTACGAAATGCTGTTTCGATGTTTTTATAAATATCATTTTTTGAAAGCTCCCCCCTCTCTTTTTCTATTTTTTTCGTCCTATATATTTTAGATATTAAGTTAGCAGTAATCTGTTTCAATAAATTCTTATCATCTATACAAAATTTCTTTGTGAATAAACCATTAAAATTTTCTTCATATTTTTCGAGATAATTAATAATAACTTCTCCTAACTTTTTATCATCAATCCTGTCATGATTATAATCGTTATATAATCTAATGAATCTATTTTCAAAAAATTCTATGTATTTAGGAATTTTTTCCCAATTTTCTACATACTGATACAATTCATTCTTGAAGTGCTGTCGACTATATTTCCCTTTATCTTGTAGAAAACGATAAAAATCCACTAGCTCCTCACATGCATCATTTACTATTGCCCGCTGGGGTTTTAGTTGAAAAAAAACAGCACCACCTCCAAAGAATGGCTCGATATATCGCTTGAATGGTGGTATCAAATTTCTTATATATTGATATTCCTTTGATTTACCACCTGGCCATTTAATTAGCGCGTGCATGGGTTAAATATTATTAATTCGATCTACTTATATTCTCCCACTTTCCCCAAAAAAAATCAACCCCAAACCCAAAGCAACCCCCAATAGATGCATTCATGAATGCATTCACAATGCATCTATAGATGCATCTATTTTTAG
>JABMQE010000006.1 GCA_013203415.1 Candidatus Falkowiibacteriota bacterium
GCCCAATCGCCTGCCCTTAAACCCTGTCATTGCGGGGAGCAACCCTGAGCCGGGTCGAAGGGGAGCGACGCGGCAATCCCGTCGCAGACCTTGCCGCAGGCCTCGAGCCGCGTCGAGAGGAGCGACGTCGAAGGGTGCTCACTCGCTCAACATCAATCATCCGAAAGGAAGGCACTAACATGGACACCAACATGAAGGTTTTTTCTCGATGTAGCAGTAAAGTCAGTGGCGTCAAAAGAATAACAATCGAGGTCAGGTCTGGTCACATCCTCATCAACGGTCAGGAGGTAGAGGAAGTCCAAGACGCAGTGATGTTGACAGTCGGCTCTGAACTACACGCAGTACCTCGGTCCGACCTTACTCGTTCTCTTGAGATCAATTACCAGGTTACACGAGCAGCAAAAAGGTGATTGACAAGATCAACACCCATCGTACCCGGCGAGGTTACAGCAACTTCTCGCCGGGTTCGTCTTTTTTAAAGAACAATTCGCAATTCGCAGCATTCCTGCCTGCCGGCAGGCAGGCGCATTCATTTGCCCGCCCGCCATCGAGTTCGCTCGAAGGCCTGCCCGCCATTGCTTGCCGCAAGGCATGGCAGGCGGGCGAAGTCGGGTGGGTAGATTTGCATTTTGTACTTATCCACAGTTCCTTGACTACTTATTTTATTTATGTTATACTTAGGAATAATAAATAAAGGGAGGTATTTTTTGTCTAATTTTAGCTAATTTTAGCTAAATAAACATAATCTAAAATGAGTCAAAATCCTAGCGACAATCAAAATACTCAAGACAGCATCTTAGATCAAGTTATCGACGAGCAGCACGAAGCCAAGCTTCATGAGTTTAAGCCAAAAGAGACCATTGGCCGTCTTTTTGACGTTTTAGGCGACCAAGAGCAGGAAATCTTGCGCCGCCGCTATGCTTTGCTCGAGGTCGAAATCGCTAAGCGCCAAACCTTGGAAGCTATCGGCAAAGAGTATAGTTTAACCCGCGAACGCATCCGTCAGATTGAAAATCGCGCTATCAAAAAGATTAAAGAGCGCGATGATTTTAAGGATGTTGTTACTCCTTTTACCGGTGTTGTAAATCAAATCTTAGAGGAGTATGGCGGTGTTATGGAAGAGAATTTTTTAATTGATAAATTAATCGAAATCTCTCCTGTTAATTCCAAGGATACTAAAAAGGTTAATTTCGAAAAACAAGCCATTCTTTTTATGATTGATAAGCTTATCGATGAAACCGAAAAGGTTGCTTCGAGTGATTACTTTACTTCTGGCTGGCGAACCAAAGCATCTGATTTAGAAAACTTTAAGGGCATTTTAGATTCTCTTCATAACTTTATCGAATCTAAAGGCGACCCTATTAATAAAGAAAAATTAGTTTCCGAGTTTAAGAAATCTTCCCCCGAAGTTAAAGATTTAGCCGAGAAAGTTATCCATTCTGCCTTAGAGATTTCTTCCCGCACCAAATCCAACCCTTTTAACGAATGGGGCTTGGTTGAATGGAAAAAGATTACTCCCAAAAGAATGGGTGATAAAATTCTTTTGGTTTTGGAAAAGCATACTAAACCTCTTCATTTTACCGAGATTGCCGATTTAATCAACAAACATAAATTTGATAAAAAAGTTGCCCATCCAGCCACTGTCCATAATGAGTTAATTATGGCTGATGATTTTGTTTTAGTCGGCCGCGGTATTTATGCCTTAAAAAAGTGGGGCTATAAGACGGGTTTGGTTTCCGATGTTATTACCCAAACCTTGCGCGAACAAGGCCCCTTAACCCGCGACGAGATTATAGAAGAGCTCTTAAGCCAAAGAATGGTTAAAGAAGGCACGGTTATCTTAGCCCTAAGTGATAAAAACAGATTCAAAAAACTTGATGACGGCCGTTACACTGTAGTTGAATAATAACCTCATATAAAATAAATTTTCAAAAAGCTGCCCCTAAACCAATCGGGTGGCTTTTTGGCTTGTGGATAAGTCATATTCTTTTTCTTAAAATTATGTTAAAATATAAATACAAAATAAATTCTAATAAAAATCTTATGAAAAAAGCTTTTCTCTTGACGATTGTTTTAGTTTTAATTTTTTCCGGCAGTTTTGCTGTTTATAAAAACACCAATGCCACTACTACCGATGCTACTTCCACCGATCCCGCTGCCACCACTACTCCTCCTGCTACCACTACTCCTCCAGCAGCCACCAGCACTCC
>JABMQE010000027.1 GCA_013203415.1 Candidatus Falkowiibacteriota bacterium
TAATAGAACCATCCAACAGGAACTGATTGATAAATTACCTAAGAATGTTAAAGTTATTAATAGGTACTTAAAACCTTATTTAAAATATTACAATAACCAAAGATTACACCTTGGTATTAACTTAAAAACTCCTAATCAAATACTTAGTGAGTGTTGCCAAGCTATTGGATAGAAAACGCAGTAATCAAAAAAATTGCCAAATTTGTTGACATAAAGCGTCAATATGATTAAATAACAACATCCTTAAACTTTACTTCAAAACTATGTTCAAAAACTCAAAAACAATTCTCTGGCTTGTTATCGCTATTATCACTGTAGCAGGGGTTAGCTATGGCCTAAGCAGGAATTCAACCTCTCCCGAAAAACAAGAACTTATCAAAATCGGTGTTATCATCTCCCTAACAGGCAAAGGTGCGGACCGAGGCGAAAGCGCCATGCAAGGCCTCAACCTCGCTCTGAAGAAAATCAACGATCGAGAATTATTAGGTGACAAAGAACTCAAACTTATCCTAGAGGATGCTCCTATAATCGGCGGCGGCGAAAAAGCCATCTCTGCTTTTAATAAATTAACAGCAATAGATAAAGTAACAGCAATCATCGGCCCTATGGGTTCCCCAACAGCAGTCCCAGTCGCTCCCATAGTCGATGCCACTAAAACTCCCACCATTGTCCACACGGCTTCTGCTAAAAAAGTGACTGAAAATAATGAATATGTCTTCCGCCTTTGGACTACTTCCAGAAACTACGTCGATGCCATCCTCCCCCAAATCCAAAAAAATAGCTACAAAAAAATTGCTGCTATTACTGCTCAAGCAGATAATACCATAGACCAACTCAATATTCTTAAGCAGGAAATAGACACTATCGGTGCCTCTTTTGTGCTGGACGAGAAAGCTAGCGCCGAAGAAACCGATTTTCATACCCAGCTCGCCAAACTAAAACAAACAGATGCTGATGCCCTGTTTATAAATTTGCACGAGGGTCAAATCGGCCTTATCGGTCGGCAAATTAAAGAGTTGGGGTTAGAAATTCCAATTTTCACTAATTCTGTAATGTCCCAGGTAGAAATAGAAGTTAGTAGTGGTGAGGGGTTAGAAGGTGTTTGGTATCCTAGGTTTGCAGGTTATGATAACAAAGCCAAGCAGGACTTTATAAGTGAATACGGAGAAGAGCCAACCAATCCCGAAACCGCGGCCGCCGCCCACGACGCCCTCCTCATCCTCGCCCAAGCCATCAGCCAATCCGGAACCAACGGCGAAAAAATCAAGGACTATATTTACTCTCATACCTTCGATGTTTCCATTGGCCAACTTAAATTCCGCGAAAACGGCGATGCCATCCTACCCCTAAAAATCAAAACAGTAAAAGATGGAAAGATAGTGGATTTGGTGGAATAATATCTAATCCAAAAAACATGTAAATTATCCACAGCCCATTATTTTTTTTTACTTAAATGATGTTATAATAAAAACAGCATAAAATATATAATGTATATCTAATAAACTCAACCCAAAAACTATGTCAAAATCCTCAAAAACAATCACTTGGCTCGTTGTTATCGTCATCATCATCGCAGGCATTTGGTACGGAGTAACCAGAAAAACTCCTCCAAGCGAAGAAAACCCGATTAAAATCGGAAGCATCCTAATCCTAACAGGAGAAGGGGCCTCCTGGGGCACTGCCGCTAAAAATGGGATAGACATGGCATTAGAAAAAATAAACTCCCAAGGAGGAATAGATGGCCGAAAATTAGTTGTCGTCCACGAAGATGACCAAAGCGATCCTAAAAATGCCCTTAGCGCATTCCAAAAGTTAACTGGCATAGATGGAGTCAGCACAATCATCGGAACAACATGGTCTCACACCGGCTTGCCCTTGGTTGATTTAGCCAAAGAAAATAAAACTTTGATAATCTCGCCGTCGCTTGGCGTTAAAGATTTTAATGAAGCCAGCGAATATTTATTTAATACCTGGCCTCATGATTTTTACTTATCCCAAGAACTAGCAGATTATGTCTATAAAAAAGGCCATAGAAAAGTTGCCCTAATCGGGGCTCAACAGGTTTGGGTAAAGGATCAAACAAACGCTTTTAAAAGCAGGTTCGAAGAGCTTGGCGGCTCTATAGAAGTGTTATTAGAACCAAACCCAACTGATAAAAATGCCAACACCGACGCCTTAAAGATAAAAGAAAAAGAAGCAGACATCGATGCAATTATCTCTACCACTGATGGCATTCTTGTTGGTGTTCAAATTGCCAAAAGGGTTAGAGAGATCGGGATAGAATTGCCAATTTATTCTATAAGTATAGATGCTGATGTTATAGCCGCAGCCGAGGGGGCTTACGAAGGCATGGAATTTTTAACCTTCCTAACCCCAACCCAAAAATTTCAAAAAGAATATGAAGAAAAATACGGCCTAGCAATCGATATCGGCGCCGCCTCTGCTTATGATGCTGCTATACTTATTGCCGAGGCAATGAAGGAAACAAAATCAACCGATACAGCCGTTCTCCAGGAACACTTAAATAAGATAGAACAATACAACGGCGTTTCAGGAGAACTCGTCTCTGATGGCAAGGGTGGGTTCACCAAACCTTTCCTATCCAAAAAAGTAGTAAATAGCATCCCAATAGATATAAGGTAAAACTATAATTTTGTTAAAAAGCCCCCCACACGTTACGGGGGGCTTTTTAGAATCCAAAAACTGTGATAACATAAAAATAGACAGTAAATACAATGAATTCCTTAAAAATTATTAGTATATAAAATTCGCATATCATTCGAATATAAATTCGTGTAATATAATTCTATGCCATCAGCGTATATTATCCACTTATTAATCCTCGTTGGCATCTACCTAATCCTAACCATCTCGCTCCAGCTCTCTGTTGGTTTCACCGGCCTTCTTAATCTTGGCCACATTGCTTTTTATGCTATCGGGGCCTATACCGCTGCCTTGCTTGCCTTGGCTGGCTGGCCGTTTTGGTTATGTATTTTATTGGCTGGCCTAGTGGCCATGCTTTTTGGATTTATCCTAAGCATCCCCACAAACAAACTAAAAGGTGATTATCTCGCCTTGGCAACTCTTGGGTTCTCATTCCTTATCTATGCCGTGGCCTTAAATTGGTCTGGCCTTACCCGCGGCCCGCTAGGTCTGCCCGGCATCCCCAGGCCGGAAATCTTTGGCTTTGTCTTCTCTGGAAACACCAGTTTTCTAATCCTCACATTAATCATCGTCCTTATTACATATTTTGTAATCAGAAAAATAACAACTTCTCCTTTTGGTAAAGTTCTAGAAGCGGTTAGAGATAACGAACTCGCCGCTAGAGTTTTAGGCAAAAACACTTTTAAGATAAAATCTATCTCTCTGGTTGCCTCTGCATTTTTTGCTGGTTTGGCTGGCTCTCTTTATGCCTATTACATCACTTTCATAGATCCTTCTTCTTTTACTATTATGCATTTAATCCCCATCATCGCCATTGTTATTATCGGCGGCCTGGCCTCTCTAAAAGGAACAGTTATTGCCACCATAATCCTAATTCTCCTGCCCGAACCCCTCCGCTTTATCGGTTTCCCCTCATCCGTCATCGGCCCTGCCCGCCAAATCCTCTATGCCTTGGTTTTGCTCCTAATACTCCTATATCGCCCCAAAGGATTTTACGGCAAAGTGGAGTTAGAATAAAACTTGACGATTAAAACAAATCAAGTTAAGCTAAAACCAACATAATACACATTCAATAAACTCGACATTAAAACTATGTCCAATACCTCAAAAACAATTACTTGGCTTATTATAGTCATCATTATTATTAGTGGAATATGGTATGGGATAAGCAAAAAATCTGCACCAACAGAAAAAGAGGTAATAAAAATTGGAGCAATGCTTATATTATCAGGTGATGGTGCTGCCTGGGGTCAAGCTTCGCAAAGAGGAATTGAATTAGTAGTTAATGAAGCGAACGAAGATGGCGGTATTAATGGTAGAAGAATTGAGATGATATACGAAGATACCCAAGGAAGTGCTAATAGGGCGGTATCAGCATATGAGAAGCTTGCAAAAATTGATAAAGTAAAAGCTATTATTGGACCACTTTTCCAAACAGAAGTAAGTGCGATCGCTCCTCTAGCCGACAGAGACAAATTTCCTATTATCACGCCTTCATATGCACCAGTTGTTAACCGTCCTAATCCTCGCAACCCTCTTTTAATTTGGTTAGATCCAACCGTTGAAGCTGGAGAGATGGCCGAGTATGTTTACAAACAAAGGATACGCACTATTTCGGTATTGGGCACTCAAGATAGTTGGGAAAAAGAAGTTTCAACAGCTTTTGCTGATAGATTTGAATCTTTGGGAGGAACTATATATTTCAAAGACCTACTCAAAATAGATGAAACAGATGCTAAAACAGCCACATTAAAAGCAATAAAGAATAATCCGGATGCCGTATTTTTAGGCACATATTATCAATTTTTGAATTTAACTAGAACACTTAAGGAACTCGGATATCAAGGCGAACTTTATTCAATAGAAATAGATGAATATTTAGCCAACGAGAGTAAATCATACACATCTGGTTTACAGTTTATTAGTTCTGATTTATATAGAGAATCATTTAGAATAAAATATGAAGAAATATATGGAGAAAAAAGCAATATTCCAGCTGGTCAGAGTTACGACGCTATGAATATTTTGATTTCTTTTCTAAAAGACAATACATCAAAGGAAGATTTGTTAAAGGCATTTAAGGAGTTTAAACAATATGATGGTGTATCAGGAAAAATTATTATGACAGATGATCACAAAACAATTATTTCAACAGCGATTTATGAATTAAATAATGGCAATATAAACAAGATTCAAACAGTCCAAGGCAAAGAGTTTGTGCCGTATTAAAGGTTTTTATGGCAAAGTGGAGTTGGAGTAAAAATTTGACAACCAAAAAAATTTAATTTATAATAAGAGCTAGAATAATATGCTTACTTATTATATCGATAACTTAATAGCCCAAGCAAAATACGAAATCCTAAAGGACGACAAAAGTTATTATGGTGAAATTCCTAGCGTTCAGGGTGTCTGGGCTAATGAAAAAACATTAATAAAATGCCAACAAACCTTACGCGAAGTTTTGGAAGAATGGCTTTTGATTAAGTTAAGACGAAATGAAAAACTACCCATTGTCAAAAAAGTTAACTTAAATCTTTCTCAAATTGCCATAAACAAAAAACATACACTTGCATGAGCGGCTCTATAAATTACAACAAATTTATTAGCAAGATGAAAAAGTTAGGGTGGCAAGGACCATATTCAGGAGGTAAGCATTTGTTTATGAGAAAAGGGGAAATAGATGTAGTGGTACCAAATCCACATCATCGTAAAGATATTGGGCTTAATTTACTTTCTCGAATCTTAAAACAAGCCAGGGTTAGCAAAAAGCAATTCGAGGATATTTAAAATTGGTATTAAATAATATTTTTCCAAAACTCGCCTTAAAAGTGTGTTTTTTGTTTTACAGATTTAGTCAAATGATGCTAAGATTAAATAAGAGAAAATTAGAATCGCAATTGGCAAAAATTCGAATCATAATTCGCATAATCCAGTTCAATAAACCCACAATGCTCCAGATCAATAATCTTAAAAAACACTTCGGCGGCGTTAAAGCAGTTAACGACAGCAGTTTTGTTGTTAGAGAAAAAACCATCACAGCCCTAATCGGCCCAAACGGCGCTGGCAAATCCACGGTCTTTAATCTTGTCTCTGGCGTTCTAAAACAAGATAACGGAACCATAATGCTAAGGGACCAAGACATAACCAATTTCTCGCCGGAAAAAGTTTCCAATTCCGGCATCTCCCGCCTTTTCCAGCATTCAACCCTTTTTAATAATCTAACAATTGAAGAAAATCTGCTTCTTGCTTTTGACAACGAAGACACCAAATTTTTCAAAAATCTCCTAAGCTCCAACAAAACCCCAAAAATAAAAAAACATAAAATCCTAGAAATTTTAGAGCTCGTCGCCATGGAAAAATTTGTAAGCAAACTCGCCCGCGATTTAAGCTACGGCCAAAAACGTTTAATCGAACTCGCCAGAACAATCCTTAACCCCCATACTTTTTTAATGTTAGACGAGCCAGTCGCCGGCGTTAACCCTGCTTTAAGAAAAATCATCTCCGAGGTCTTATTAAAATTAAAAAAACAAGGCGAAACCATCCTTCTAATCGAACACGACATGAATTTTACTCTAAATGTCGCCGACCAAGTTATAGTTATGGACGAAGGCAAAGTTATCGCCTGTGGCAAGCCCAAAGAGATAAAAAATAACAAAAAAGTGCTAAAAGCTTATTTTGGCGAATAATACCTTCCTGCCTTCTTGACACAATTATCACGAAGTGATAACTTAAAATAATAATATTAATATATATTTAATCAAATTAAATTTTTAAACTTATGTCAACAGGTTCAAAAACAATTATTTGGCTAATTATAGCCGTTGTTGTCATCGTCGGAATTTGGTATGGAGTATCAAGAAAAGGTCCGGGCGAAGAAGACCCGATTAAAATTGGAACTCTCCTCCCCTTGACAGGTGATTTGGCTTCCTATGGTCTAGAGGCCCAGAAGGCCTTTGATATGGCGATAGAAGAAATTAATAACAATGGTGGAATAGATGGACAGCTCCTAGAAGCAATCCACGAGGATAGCCAGTGCGACCCAGCAGCAGCTACCACCGCCACTCAAAAATTAATAAACATTGATGAGGTAAAAATTATTGTTGGTGCTGCTTGCAGCGGAGCAACCCTAGCCACAGCCCCAATTACCGAAGCCGCCGAAGTAATCTTAATTTCTCCTTTTTCAACCAGCATTGATATCACTAATGCTGGAGATTTTGTCTTTAGAACGTCCCCTTCCGATGCCTTGGTAGCCAAGAAAACCGCAGAATTAGCTTATGATACATATGGCCATACCAAAGCCGCGGTTATTGCCGAAAACACTGATTTTTCCCAAGCCCTGAAAAAGTCCTTTTCCGAAAATTTCGAGGAAATGGGCGGGGAAATAGTTGCTTCCGAAGATTATAATACCGACGATACCGACCTAAAAACTCAGATACTAAAAGTTAAGGAAAGCGGTGCCGAAGTTGTCTTTTTTGCGCCCCAAAGCCCAACCCCTGGCGCTTTGTTGCTTAAGCAAGCGGCCGAGCTTGGCCTTGAAGCCAGAATTATCGGAAACGAATTTTTTGGCGACAAAGATTTAATTAGCGCTGCCCAAGAAGCCGCCGAAGATGTTGTCTATTATATCCCAGGCACTTCAAGCGATAGCCCAAAGACAGCAAAATTCTATAGCGACTACCAGGAAAAATATGGCGAAGAAATTGCAATAGTTCAATACACTCCTAATGTCTACGATACTGTCCAGCTTTTAGCCGATGCCTTAAAAGAGCACGGTGAAGACACCGCAAAAATCAGGGATTATTTATATGGCATCAAGAATTACGAAGGTGTGAGCGGCAAGTTCTCTTTTGATGAAAATGGTGATGTGGACAAAGATTATACTTTGATGGTTATAAAAGACGGCGAAGCAGTAGTATCAGAAGAATAAAATCAAAAAGAAAGATAGATAAAAAAGCCCTCCAAATATTTTGGGGGGCTTTTTGGTTTTTATCTAATATGGTAAAATAAAAAAAGAATTTACTAAAAATAGAGATTTAAAATATTAAAAGCATATTTTGGCGAATAACCCCCCTTCTTGACACAATTATCGCGAAGTGCTAAATTAAAACAATAACAATATTAGCATATATCTAAATCAAATTAATTTTAAAACTTATGTCAACAGGTTCAAAAACAGTTATATGGATAGTTATCATCATTATTGTCATCGCCGCAGTTTGGTATGGAGTAACCAGAGAATCAACACCAGGCCAAGAAGACCCAATTAAAATTGGAGTACTTGCGCCTATGACAGGCGAAGCCGCAAGTTATGGCGAGGCAGTATTAGGTGGGGCGGAACTGGCAACCAAAGAGATAAACGATGAAGGCGGTATAAATGGTAGATTGATCGAATTAGTGGTCGAAGATACCCAAGCCGGCGTTACCGCA
>JABMQE010000028.1 GCA_013203415.1 Candidatus Falkowiibacteriota bacterium
GGTCAGCCTCTGGCTGATATATTTCATTTTTTATTTTGCTAAACCCAGCCCACGAACAACTTGTCCAACATCTCTTCACCCATGCCTGTATCATTTTACGACACAAGGGGCTTTCTTTTCGTCCAATGCAAGGCCGAGCAGGCGGAGTCAAAAACACCAAAAGCTATACCCTTGGCCACACCAATCTTAAAAAGGGGACTATCACCGTTGACATCTATACTCCACGCCATCGCAAACCAAAAAGCTACAACTCAATTTTAAGAATCATAGCCCACGAAATTGCTCATCATCAAAAACCGCCATACCGCCAACTCTACCGCGGCCACCTTATCAACCGCCAGCATTATCCTAGCTTTTACAAACAAGTGACAAAAAATATAAAAAAATTCCAAAAAGATGAAGTTTTAGAAAAATATTTCACATGACCATCTTGTTACGTAGCATGCTACGTAACATGCTCCGGAGCAAGCTCAAATGCATAGATGCATCGACGATGTATCTATGAACGTTCGACCTCAACTTACTGGGACCCCAATAAACTTGCTCATTCTCAAATTACAAGTTATACTAATAATATAAAAATTTTAAACATAAAAAATGAACAAGAAAAAAGTAGCCTTCACAGCTACAAAGAAAATTTCAACAAGAAAAAACATCTCGTTCACCACAAAAGAGGGACCTGTTAATTTCTGGGCAACAAAAAAAGTTCCTAAAAAAACAAAGGTTCGGTTTTATACTAAGCCCAAGAGAGTTTCAAAGGGAACAGCATCTCGTGCTTTAAGATAGAAATTTATGTCCAAACTAGTGATGCTTGATACAAACATCCTATTCAAATTCATTTTAATTCAAGAGAAAGTAGATATAAAAGAATCCATTCCCAAAGACTTAAAATCATGCCACCAATTAATGGACAAATTTTATAATCGTGATTTCCTAAATTGCACTTCCGACTGGAACCTACTAGAGTTACGAGATGTAGTTTACAAATATAAACTTGAAAAACAACTCCTACTATCTGGCTACCACCCCACAGAATTCCGCAATGCTCAAAAAAATATCAAGCTAAAAAAAGAAGATATGAAGTCGATCGAAGAGTTGATTAATCACTTCAGAACCTATTCTATTAGATATACCGCCCCAATCAACACCAACTATATCGATTCATTGTCCGTCAATAATATCTCGATGAAAGACGCAATGCTCTTGTATGAAGCTCAAGAAACACCGCACTGCGAAGCATTTATAACGAAGGACAACATCCTAATAAATAAAATCAAAAAATTGCCTTTCGAATTCGCCCTCCCTGTATACAGTATAAAAGGATTCCTAAATGCCATACCTCACCCATCCAACGGATGATATTTCCTGTGCGTTTCCTCCGCATACCTATCCGACGCATGAACATAGCGAGTAGTCGTATCCAAACTCTCATGCCCTAGCAAAATCTGAATCGCAGCTGGATTAGCCCCTTTTTCCGCCAAATATGTCGCAAACCCATGCCTCAACGAATGCGCCGAAGTTGGCACATTTATACCTAAAATCTCACGATATCTTTTTATCTTATATTGTAAATAATTCGCAGAAATCTTTCTATCCTTTTCCTTCGCATTCCTGCCCCGCAAAGGTATAAAAAGATAGGGGAGAGTATCCTTGCGCAAAGCCAGATACTCATCCAAAACTTTCTTGGCCCGCGGCGTTAAATATACAAATCTTTCTTTCCTACCCTTGCCTAAAATAAAAATCTTCCCGCTTTTATTTATCTGCTCCCGTTTTAGGTTAATAAGCTCCGAAATCCTCATCCCAGTCGAAAAAAGCATTTCCAGCATTACCTGGTTCCTAAGCCCGACTACTTTATCTTTTTCTAATTTTCTGGGACACTCGATTAACCTTATCAAATCCTCAAGTTCTGCCACTTGGGGATGTTTTTTTTTATTTTTTATCAATTTTATACTCTCTGCAGAAATCGGAATCGAATAATCCATATCATCTAAAAAATTAATATATGAACGCAAACTAGACAACATTCTATTAATAGTATAACTTCCTAATCTTTTGCTGGAAACTTTTTCTGAGGCAGTTTTCCTGTCTCTGGAAGATAAATATGCTTTATAATTCAATACGTCTCTCTTAGTCAACTTGTCAAAATCTATTTTTTCTTCAAACAAAAAATTTTCAAAAACAGTTAAATCCCGTTCATAATTATAAACTGTCTCTGGAGAATAATTATCAGTTTGTATACTTAACAAGAACTCATCCAAATGAGGCGGGGGATTAAAAGTATTTTTTTTCTTAATTTTATTCTTAATTTTATTCATGACGCTCCTCCAACAACATTTTACCGTGGTTACACTCACGACATAATATTCTTAGATTAAGCACCTCGTTTGTCCCACCCTTCACTACCGGGACAATATGATCAACAACAAGAACAGTATCATTAGCATCCCTACCACACAAAACACATTTAAACTTATCTCGTTTAAGAACTTTATAACGAATTTTTAGATTAATACCTTTCCTCATCGCGTTAGACTTAATAGCCTTTTTAAGATGACTATAATCTTTCCGTCCTTTCCTGATAGCCAAGTTAAAAGCCGTGCTAAAATCTCTCATTATCCCAAGCGGTTTTAATCTTCTTTGTATAGATCTTGGAGTAATCCTAATTTTAGTTTTTTCAAAAAGCACATCGGAAATTTCGATAGAGGATAATTCACGTTTTATATACATTTCTGCAATAATCTCGTCAAAACTTTTATCCGAAGTTTTATCCGAAGATAGGGAAGTGGTAATGTCTTTCATCTTAGTCCTACTCATATTATTGGTATTAAAAATAGAGTGCAAGCGATATTATACTCAATTATATAATATAATACAAACTACGTCAAACCCTCTTATCCACAACCCTCGCTCGTCGCCAAAGCCCAACATCTTTGTCCCAAACACCCCTTCCATAAACACACATCCTGCTTTTATAATCTTTTCCAAACTTTTATAATAAAACATATATTAATATTCAAAAACTTTTCTATAAAAAATTCTAAAAACCAACTAGTAATAAAATTAAAAAAATTCTAAAAACCAAATCCCCTGCCGGCTTCCCTATTCGCAAGCCCTACCCGCCCTTTTTTCCATATCACTCCCTGCCAATACCCCTCGCCATACTATATATTGTGCGACACATCAGAATTAGCAATAAATATAACCCTCATGCCTCACTTGTAATAAATCTTATCAAACCTTAAATCTATATATTCTATATCGCTGGTCTTCGACCTTATCTCATTATTTATAACAGTATTAAGATCGCTAACCTGTTTATTTAAATCTTTCTCATCACTAAAAAAAACTTTATACCCGCCCTTAAAATTAACCGTTATCCTTTCGGTTAACCCATCAAAGCTGTATATATCCATAGATTCTATTCCAAGTCCCCCGCTCTCTTCCCGCAAAAGCTCAAACAAATCTATTAAAGCCCGGGCTTTTGCGTCGCTTAATGTTGTTGCCCCAGGAATTACTTTAGGAAAATTCTTTACTTGTGGATTGCTTTCTATCTCATCCACAATCCCCTCCCCTGTCTCCTCTACTTCGTCTTCTGCAGGTTCTTCTTCAGTTTCTTCTTCCTCTTCCAATCTATAATACACCAAAGGGGTTCCCTCCTCCAAGTTATTAATATCTGCCCTCCCGCCGATATTGCCAAAATAATCAACTTTATAACAGCTCTCCCCCACGCATAAATTTAATAAAGAAACTTTTTCCCTTACATATATTGTTAGTTTTTTTGGAAAATCTTTTTCTATCTCTAATTTTGATAAAATAAATTTATCATTTAATTCCCATGCCAGCCCGCCCTCGTCCAAAACAAAAAAATTCTTTTGGGGCAAAAAACCATAC
>JABMQE010000029.1 GCA_013203415.1 Candidatus Falkowiibacteriota bacterium
AACAATTAACAATTAACAATTGACAATTAACAATTAACAATTGACAATTGACAATTGACTAATATTTAACCTTCGGTTTCTTCCTCTTCCTCCTCTTCTTCTTCGATAACAGCGAAAGGAGTGGGGTTGCCGATTTTTTCCGGATCAACTTCTATAGGCAAATCGAGATAAGATTTTAAGCTTTTATAAACCGGATTTTCGAAAAGCTCTTGGTTTATCCCTAAGGTTGAGGGGGAAGGAGGGGGCGTGGAGTCGGCTTGGGGTTCTGTATCTCCATCATTGATATCAGTGCCCGACCCTGGGACATCCGAATCATAGTCGGAATCATTATCCGGGATATCAAGACCCGGCTCTTCGTAGGAATCATCTATTTTAGGTTTTTTAAAAAAAGTATAATAAGAAACAATAAGAGTGGCAGTGGTCATCACTAGCAAAATAACCACAAGGATGGTGTTTTTCTTTTTTGACATTTTTTTCTTAGTCAGCATATATGGGAATGGATTATTTTATAGTTTTTTTAACTTCGGATTAGAAGACCCTGGTTTTTTTGTTAATTAAGTGTCATCGCCCCCTGCTTCTGGAGTTTGCCCGGTTGCTTGTGAAGCTTGGCTTGGTTCTAATTGGAAATAGGTTTTTAGGGAGATGGCATAGGCCTCGGTAGAATTAAAAGTGATGGAGCTTATGTCTAAGAGCCGAATGTTTCTTTCTATTTTATTTAGAAAAATTTTTAATTTATCGTAATTGCCGCCGGAAACGGACAGGGTAACTTCTAAAATTCCTAAAGAAGAGGAGAGGGTGGGGCCTGACGCAGTTTGTCCGTCTGCCTCTTCTACTACGACTTGATTTTGGACGGCCTTTTTACTAGCGGCAACTCCGGTAAGGTCTAAACCGCTTTCCCGGGCAAGAATGTCAAGCAAGATATAAATTTCCGGTATTTCTTCTTCTTTGGGAAGAATAAGATCTAGTTTCTCTTTATCGGCAAGCTCGACTGATTCGTATTCTGCCTTTAGTTCTTTTAGCTCTTCCAAATAGACCAGCTGCCCTTGAAGCTCTTTTTCTTTAGCTTCGATACCTGCCTTTTTGCGGGCGATTGTTTCGCTGTAAATGGGAGAAACAAAAAAGAAATAGCCAATAATTAAAATAAACAAAAAAACAAGACCGATAAAAACCAGGTTATACTTTATAAATATTTTTTTGGCGTTCGATTGGGGCATGGGAAGTGTTAAAAGTGTTATTCGGAATATAAAAAGACGCTGGAAGCGAACTTGACAGTAAGAGAGAAGCCAACCTTGGCAGGCTCTTCTTCTGTGGCCGGAGTAATACTAACAGCAGAGAATTGCAAATCCTCTACTGTTTCGGAATTTTTAAGAATTAGCACTTGCTCGGCCAAGGTTCTAAAATCGGGAACTGTGACATTAAAAGAGGCCTGGCCCGAATCATCAGCTAGAAAGCTATGGTAGTCGGCATCAAGGTGGGCGATTTCTTCTACGGCAGTAAGGAATTTTGACCAGTAGCTGTGGTTAGTAACAAGCTCTTGGACCAGATTAATTTTTCGGGACAGCTCTTCGGTGGAGGATAAATAATTTTCGTAAGTAATAAGTTCTTCTTCGAGATTGGAGATTCGGGTGGCAACAGCATTATAATCCTCGCTAAAAGAGTCGGCATAAAAACGGACGCTAAAGAAAGAGCCCGCAACAATAGCAAGGGATAAGAAGATACCAACGATTAAGAGGGTGATTTTCCGTCTAAAGGCCGAGCGCAAAGCAACATCGAAAGGCACTAAATTAACCTCGGTTTCGTCGGGGGACGGAGTTTGTCGGATGCTGGGCGTAGTAAACCCGGGCTTTATGGTTTGGGGTTTTTTAAGAGCGGCCGGCTTTTTTGGTGTGATTTCTTTAAGAATATTTTGTTTAACCCCTGGTCCTTTGGCAATGCCTTGATTTGGATGGGTATAGGCAATTTTACTGGGGGCTGGTATATATTTTTTATCGGGCAGGGGTTTTATGGGAGCTGGACGGGGGGGCTGGGGGCTGGGCAGAGGTGCTTTTGCGTGAACTTTTTTTGATTTAAAGAGGCCTTTCACAAAACGGCCGAATTTTTTGAAGGGGTTTTCTTTTTTAAGTTGTTGGTTAACTTCTTTAGGAGTTTCCGGGAGGGCAGAGGCCGGCTTAGAGTACACTACCTGATGGGGATTTTTAACCCCGGCCTGTTTTTGCTCTTGGACTTCTTTTCTTTTTGTCTCCTCGGGCAAGAAGTTAATCTGCCTTTCAAACATTAAATTAATTTATTGGTTCCAGCCAGAGGCTGGTCAGCCTGCTTGAGCCAGAGGCTCATCTGCCTTTGGTTGAGGCTGATATTAGTTATTAGTTTATTGCGCT
>JABMQE010000030.1 GCA_013203415.1 Candidatus Falkowiibacteriota bacterium
CTACCTGCAAGAATCTAATAAAATTAAGAGTGCTAAAAATGAACTTAAAAACTCTTGACGAAAATATTATAAAAAACCTTTCCATCTGGCTAAAAATTTCACCCGAAAAAATAAAATCTCTTGGTGAAATCCTGCCCGCGGAGCCAAACTCTTACTACGAGGGGCTTCTTGATCTAGAAATTCTTTCCCAGTTCGAAGGCAATATTCGCCGCTTTGTCCATAAAATAGTAAAATGTTTAAAAGAAAAAGATAAATATTTTGTTCTTGATACTTTAAAAAAATTCCGCCAGTTAAAAAGAAAGGGGTTAATAGAAATTTCCGAATGCCGCTTTGTTAAATTAGATAAAATCCTGCGCGAAAAACTTTCTATTCCCCCTATCGACTGGAACGGAAAAAAAGCAGTTATCTGCCTTTCCCATGATATCGACAGCCAGCCGGATTATGATTTCTGCCCCGAAATTGTTAAGCTTAACCAAAAATATAATATTAAATCAAACTTTAATTTTTTAACTGATGCCGGCTACAACCCAGAACCAGAATTTCTAAAAAAATTAAAAGAAGGTGGTTTCGAAATCGGGCTTCATGGCCATACTCATGATATTGCTATCGGCATCCGCCCGGAAAAAAGAATAAAAAAAGAACTCACACTGGCAATAGAAAAATTAAATACTCCAATTTATGGCTATCGCGCCCCGGCCTTTGCCCTAACCAAAAGAGTTCTAAGAGTCCTAAAACAACTCGGCCTAAAATACGACAGCTCGATAAAATCCATCTCCTGCTATGGCCAGGCCGTAGAAACTTTTTATCCCTACCGCTATCCCGGCATTGACATCTGGGAGCTTCCCCTAACAATTCAGGATGATAGAATTTTCAGAGACCTCCATTTATCCTGCGAGGAAGGCCTTGGCGTAATAAAAGAGATAACCAAAAGAATAATTGATGCCGGCGGCGTTATTGTAATAAACAACCACCCTCGCCTTGTTCAACAAAAATTATATTATTATAAAGAACTCCTAAAATGGATTTCCTCCCTCGACAACGTCTGGGTCACCACCCCAATAGAATTAATAAATTTCATGGAAAACCGCGAAAAATCCATCCGATAATTTCATATTTTCATAATTTCATAATCTCACACCTATGACATTCAGTAACAAAGTAATATTAATAACCGGCGGAGCTGGTTTCATCGGAAGCAACATGGCTGATGTTTTAATTAAGCAAGATGTAAAAAAAATCATAGTCCTTGATAATTTTTGCGCTTCCAAAAAAGAAAACATCGCCCATCTTTTAGATAATCCAAAATTCTCTCTTGTAACCGGTGATGTCCGCGATCCCGAGCTTATAGAAGAGCTTGTCCAAAAAAGCGATATTGTTTTTAACTTAGCTGCCTCCAAACTTGTTGTTGCCTTGGAAAAACCAAGAACCGACTTGGAAACTAACATCATCGGAATTTTTAATGTTTTGGAAGCCGCCAGAAAAAAGCCAGAAGTCCGCATTGTCCATGCCTCAACCGGCTCTGTCCTTGGCTCTTCGGACAAGCCCATGCCGGAAGACCACCCCCCAAAACCAACAACCCTCTACGGCATTTCCAAACTAACCGGCGAAAACTATTGTCGTTTCTATGCTAAGGAGTTTGGCATCAAGGTCTCTGTTATCCGCTATTTTCATGTTTTTGGCCCAAGGCAGGATTATGCCGGCAAAGCCGGAGTTATCAATATCTTTCTCTCCCGCGTATTGCAGGGCCAAGCACCTTTAATCTTTGGCACCGGCGAACAGCTTAGGTGCTTTACTTTTGTTTTAGATGATGTCGAAGCCACCCTTATGCTTGCCAGTCGCAAAGATACTATTGGAGAAACCTATAATGTTGCGGCAGAAACTAGGCTTTCTATAAACGACCTGGCAGAAACCATTATAGAAAAATATGCTGCTGACAAAACTATGAAACCAGAATACGGACCTGCGGCTCAAGGCGAAAACCTCCGGCCAGTTCCAGATACTAAAAAAATCGAAAACCTCGGCTTTAGGCCCAAGTACACTTTCGAACAAGGGCTAGAAATTACCAAAAACTGGATAGCCGAGGATATAAAAAATAAAAATTAACTATCTAAATTATCCCACCCTGTCTCCCCCTGTCTAGGGGGAGAAAAAAGAGGGGGTAAAGTATGTCAATATGCTAAACAACCAAAAAATAGTTACTCAAATACTATCCTCCCCTTACCAAGGGGAGGTCCCTCTTACCAAAGGTAAGAGGGGGAGGGGTTAAAACAAGTATGCTAAAAAATTATAGAATAATCACAATCATCCCAAGCTACAACGAACAGGGAAAAACAGTAAAAGTGGTCGAAAAAATGCCGCTTAATATTGTTGATGAAGTTTTGGTTATAAATGACGGCTCCAGTGATAACACCCGCCAAGAAATAGAAAAAACAGGCAAAGCCACCATCATTCAAAACGAAAAACAAATGGGCATTGGCTTTGCTATCCGCCGGGGCCTAGAATATGCGCTTAAAAAAAACTACGACATTATTGTTGTTATGGCTGGCAATGGCAAAGATAATCCAAGCGAAATCCCCCGCCTGGTAAAACCAATAGTAGAGCAGGATTATGATTATGTTCAGGGCTCTAGATATCTAAAAGGCGGCGAGTATGGAAAAATGCCTCTCCATAGAACCATTGTCACCCGCGTTTATCCTTTTTTAGTCCGCCTCCTGTATGCTAAAAAAATAACCGACGGCACCAATGGCTTCCGCGCCTATAAAGCCAGTATTCTAAAAGATAAAAGAATAAACTTGCATCAGGAATGGCTCCGCGAGTGCCTGGAATATTATTTATCCATCAAAGTAATCCAGCTAAAATACAAAATTACCGAAGCCCCGGTTTCTAAGCTCTATCCCCAAGGGCTAAAATATAAACAATACTCCAAAGTAAAGCCATCCAGATTTATCAAACGCTTAAAACCCTTATTTTTCCTGCGATTTGGAATAAAAAAATAACAACGTAGGGGCGTATTGCAATACGCCCCTACAAAAAACACTATCCTCCCCTTACCAAGGGGAGGTCTTGCCCGCAGGCAAGGGAGGGGTAAAAATAATAAATCAATAAATAATTACCCGTATAATTTTTTATACCCATAAGATTATAACAAAGGAAAAAATAAATTCAACAAAGCATCTATGGAAAATCCATTCCTATATTCAATCCCGCACAGATTATCTTATAAATATGTTTTAGATTACCTAAATCTAAATCCCGAAGATAAATTTTTAGATATCGGCTGCGGCATGGGCCAGCTCTTAAAATTAGTTTCCAAACACACCTCTAAAACAACCGGCCTTGATAACGATCCAGACGCCCTAAACTTTGCCCGCCAAACAACCAATGCCAATATAATCTTAGGTACTGCCGACCAACTTCCTTTTCCAGATAATTCTTTTAACAAAATCACCAACATCTTAGTACTCGAACATTTGGAAGATGACAAAAAAGCGATTTCCGAAATAAAAAGAGTGGCTAAAAATAATGCCACTGTTATTATCGAAATCCCTTGTACAAACGGCAAACTTACCCATACAAAAATGCATAATCTAATGCACGATTCTGGCACAGAAAAACATTTCCGCGAGGGCTATACTTTAACCGAAATAAAAACCCTCCTGCAAAACAAGGGCTTCGAAATAAAAGATTATCAATACACCTGCGTTTATTTTACCGAACTTTTTATCCAATTTACCAAATATGTTTATTCCAAAAAAAATAAATCCTACGAATCCCAATCCGATATCCTAAACGCCACCGAGGGCTCCACGCTCTTTAAGATCTACAAACTCTTTTTCCCCCTCATCCTCGCCGCCTGCAAACTCGAAGACAAACTTTTCTCTAACATCTTAAAAGGCCACGAACTAATAGTAAAAGCCAAAATAAAAAAATAATCCCCTAGTGTATCGTCTGTCGTCTGTCGTCCGTTATCTATAGTCGTCTGTCGTCCGTTATCTATAGTCGTCTGTCGTCCGTTATCTATAGTCGTCTGTCGTCCGTTATCTATAGTC
>JABMQE010000031.1 GCA_013203415.1 Candidatus Falkowiibacteriota bacterium
ATTCTATAACCAATATGCAAATCTTTTACCCATTCTTCGGATTGATAGGCAGGATCAAGTTTATGAGCCGGTAGGTTTAAATCAACTATTTTTACTCCTTTCATTGCTGAGCCTCTCGATGAATAGACAGTAATATTGTGCCCCTTTTTAGTCATACTTCTAACAATTTCAGACATTATTTCCGCATTAGCTGCAACAATATTTTTTGGTGGCGGAAAAATAGTTCGGTTTGAGCAGTAATAAGCAATTTTTAATTTTTTTTTCATAATAATTCTTGATATAAATTAGCTATTTCAGAAGAGATGTTTCTCCAGCCATAATTTTCTTTTACCATTTCTTCGCTATTTTTAACCAATTTATTCTTTAATTTGTTGTTTGTAAGAAGTTTTATAATTTTATTTGCAAGAATTTTATTATTTCCAGGGGGGAAAATAAGCCCTGTTTTTCTGTCTTGCACTACGTAAGATAGACCGCCTACATCTGAAACAATAACAGGCGCTCCGCAGCGCATTGCTTCCAACGAAGTCATACCAAACGACTCATAATAAGAAGGAATTACACACACATCACTAGACGAATAATAATAGCGAAGCTTTTTTGGGTCTCTCCTGCCTAAAAATAGAATCTTATCTTCTATTTTTAATTCTTTGGCTATACTGCTTAACCGGCGCACTTCTTGTTTATCAGAGATATTGCTTCTTTTGCCGATTTTGCCTCCGACAATAACTATTTTTAGATTTTCCGCAAATCCGGGCAATTTCCTTAAAACTAAGGGTAAGGCATGGATAATTGTTTCAATTCCTTTGAACCGCTCTATTCGTCCGATATAGAGAATAATTTTATCTTTTGCAGAAAATTTAATATAATCTCTGGCATTCCCAAAATTTATTTTTCTAAAACGTTTTAAATTAACACCGCAAGGAATAATTTTTATTTTATTTTCTAAATCAAAATCATAATATTGTAAAATATCTTTTACTCCCGGAGGGTTGGTGGCAATTATTCTATCAGTTGTTTGCATAATTTCTTTTTCGACCCGAATGCGTTTTTGGAATTCTTCAGTATCAATATTTTCCTTACCAAATTTCTCAGTTGTATAATAGCGGACATAACCCAATGAATGGAATGTCTCTACCATAGGTATATGAAGAACTCTTTTAATTTGAGAAGCAACCCAACCGCCCAAAAAATAATTCCCGTGAACTATATTATAACGCCGTTTGTTTTCTCCCGTAAAAGAAAGAAAATTGCCAAGAAACTCTGGCAAAAATTCAAGCACTTTCTCTTTTGGTATAAAATAACGCGGACCTGCTTTTAGATAGATAACATTTACATTTTTTCCATAAGTCTTTACCATTTTTTTTCTTCTTCTAGTTAATCTGGTAAAAATATTAACTGACCAGCCCATTTGCCCTAACCGTTTGCTTAATTCTGAAACATAAACATTTTGTCCTCCTGCTTCATTCCCGCCTAATTTAGCTAAGGGGTCTGAATGGACGCTAATCATTGCTATACTTTTTTGATGATTATTTTTTTTATTATTCATAATTTTTTTTAAAACACCTTTAACGAACATTTTTTTACTTGAATTTTGTTAATCTTAAAAAAAAGCATTTGGAGCTACTAAAAAATCTTGATTTTACCCAGTATACTTTATTTTACCAGATTTTATCAAGACAATTCAGAAATTTCATATAGCGAACAATTTAGAAATTTCATACCTAGATAAATTTTAATTAACTGAAACAATTTGTTCAACCTTTTTCTTTTAAAAAAAGTTGTAATTCCATATTTTTAAATTAATAATATTGTTTCCTTTATAGCATCTACAATAATTTTTTTATCATTTTAATTAACCAGATCAGCAATGAATATCACACTAGCAACACTTACTGGAATTACCTCTTGAATAGCAATCGCCATACTTTTGTGTTCCAATCGTGAGCAATACTAGACTCGAACTATCAACATTCACATTATTAGAGACGCGCTCTAACCAACTGAGCTAGCCGCCCTTAATCTGTTCATGGTGGGCACGGGGGGATTCGAACCTCCGACCTCGTCTTTATCAGAGACGCGCTCTAACCAGCTGAGCTATATGCCCAAAAGGTGGCGGGGCAAGCTGTCGCCTCTCAGGCGACCCGCCGTAGAGGCGGGAGCTAATCGTCCTAACAATGTAACAATGCAACAATGTAACAATTAATAAATATATAAAGCGGAAAACACTTATTATAAGCCAAAATAACTACATTTAACCCCATTATAGCATACTTAAAACAATTTGCCAAATCTCTTTCTATAGGATATAATAATATTCAGTTAACACCCTTACCTAGTTAAACGAAATAACTTTTCTTCCAAACTTATATGAATAAATTAAACGACATTAATCTTCTTAATAACATCAATCAAGGACCCAAATTTAAAAAACGCGAAATCTATTCCTCCAAAAACACCAGCCAAAATAAACAACCGCAACTAGAAAGAAAACCAAAAAAACCTTGGAAAATTATTATCTCGTCTATTGTTATATTTATAATCATTCTTGTTGCTCTTTCCACAAACATAATTTTTTCCTCGGATTCACTTCTGGATGATCTAACCGATATTAAGCCGCAAGAAAAAAAAACCGGCTTTTGGGGAAAAGTTAAACAGCTAGTCGGTGTGGAGCCAAAACTCCTTGATGGCGAAGCCGAAGACCGAATCAACATTCTTCTCCTTGGCCAAGGCGGCGCTGGCCACGAAGGGCCATACCTAACCGACACCATCATCCTTGCCTCTCTAAAACCATCGACCAACCAAGTCGCCACCATCTCTATCCCCCGCGACCTATATGTTCCTGTTACCGAAAACGGTTGGCGCCGGATAAATTATGCTAACTCTTTTGGCGAAGTTGAGCTGAATGGCCGCGGCGGTGAAATCACCAGCCAGACAGTAAGCGAGGTTTTTAATCTGCCTATCCATTATTACGCCCGAATAGATTTCCAAGGATTCAAAGAAGTAATCGACGACCTTGGCGGCGTTAATGTTTATATCGAACGCAATTTTTCCGATTCTTCCTATCCGACCTCCGATTTTGGCACCACCACCATTTCTTTTGATGCGGGCTGGCAAAAGATGGATGGCGAAACTGCCCTCCAATTTGCCCGCTCCCGCCATGGTAATAATAATGAAGGTTCCGACTTTGCCCGCGCCAAACGCCAGCAAAAAATTATGATTGCCATAAAAAACAAGGCCTTTTCTTTTGGCTCCCTTTTCCGTCCCGACAAATTTATAAAAGCTGCCAAAGATTTTAACAAACACTTCGAAACCAGCTTAAAAACCTGGGAAATCCTGCGCCTGTCCCAATTTGCTAAAAAAATCGATTTAGAAAAAATAATCTCGCGCGTCCTCGATGATTCCCCAGCCGGCCCCCTCGTCCCCTCCATCACCGAAGACGGCGCCTATGTCCTAAAAACCAAAACCAAAAATTTTTCCGAACTAGCCAGTATCGCCGAAAACATCTTTCTAAGCCCTAATGAAGCCCAAATCAAAAAAGCTAATGAATATAAAGCCGAAAAAAACAATCTTCTTAAAAAAATAAAACAAGAAGGGGGCCACGCTAACATCATCGTCCAAAACGGCACTCTTCGCTCTGGCTTAGCCAAAAAAGCTGCCGATTACCTTGCTAGCTTAGAATTCAAAGTATTAGAATTCGGCAATGCCCAAACCCAAGATATAGAAAAAACAATAATCTACGATTTTACTGACGGAAAAAAAGAAGCTAATCAAGAACTTCTCGAAAAAGAATTAGCAGCCAAAACTAAAAAAGCCGACCTCTCTGATTACCCCGGCCTAAACTCAAAAATCAAATTTCTAATCATTTTAGGAAATAATTACACCGAACCAATCATCCCGCAAAATAATTTGCCTGTAGATTCGCAGCAAAACGAGGTAAAGGCCGAAACCACAGGCCCCCAAATGCCAACGTCAACCGATGAAACAGAATAAAAAAACCTCCCACACTTTAAATAAATAGAGGGCCCCCATTTAAAAATAAAATCAAACACCAATGTCAACAACAAAAACCCGAAAGAAAAAGGACCACTCAAGTCGCACACTCGAGTAGTCCTCAAAGAACGTCTGATGCCACCGAAACTCCTACACAAATCAGAAAGAGTCTAGCCACGCTTGCACCCTTTCCCTACGCTCTCTCAGCTGTTGCGGAGTAACGAGCTTCATTAATCTTGAGGGTCGGTAATCTCCAGTAGATGCTCCAACAACAGGTCTGCTTGGGAGTTCCTCCCTCAATTGTCGCAACCTTTCTTCATCCAGTTCCCTCACAGGAATACCCGTCAAACAACTAAGCCTATCCTGAAAAAAAGTCAGTAGTCTCACTCTATTCTCACCTCCCCATTGGAAAACTTTCAACAGATAAATTACTTCCTCCTAACATAATCATAATCCTTTAAATAAAAAATGTCTACAGTAGATGCCAAATGAATATATGTCTAATGAGAATATGAACAAAGTAGCAATCATCGGCCGCACCAACGTCGGCAAATCAACTCTATTTAATCGCCTAATCGGACGAAAGAAAGCTATTGTCTCTCCCCGTGCCGGCACTACCAGAGATAGAAATTTTGGTAGTGTTTCTTGGAATGGAAAAACTTTTACCCTTATAGATACCGGCGGCTTAGAAGACCCAGACGAAAAAAAATACTCGAGTAAACAAGAAATGCGTCGCCTCTTAGAAATTGAAAAAAATATAAAAAAACAAGCCCTTGTTGCTCTAAAACAAGCCGACTTAGTCATCTTTATCCTAGACATAAAGGACGGCATTATGCCCCAAGACCAGCAGGTCGCTAACCTCCTCCGAAAATCAAAAAAACCAGTCGTCCTTGCAATAAACAAAGCCACCTCCAAAGCCGCCCGTGATCAGGAAAATGCCGAATACTACAAACTTGGACTAGGCGAGCCAACCCTTATCTCTGCCACCACTGGCACAGGCACCGGCGATCTCCTCGACGCCGTCACCAAAAACCTACCAAAACAAAAAGAAAACAATCTATCAACTATCAACAGTCAACAATTAATAATCTCTATAATTGGTCGTCCTAATGTTGGAAAATCCTCTCTCCTTAATCTCTTCGCTGGAGAACAACGCTCTATCGTCAGTTCACAACCCCACACCACCCGCGAAGCCCAGGAAATTATTATAGAACACAAAGACCAAGCCATAAAACTTATAGATACGGCCGGTGTCCGCCGCAAATCAAAAATCGATAACCACTTGGAAAAAATTGGTGTTAAACAAAGCTTGGAAACCCTAAAGGACTCAAACCTTATCCTTTTTATAGTCGACTCCAGCGAGCCCCTAGCCAAACAAGACCAATCCTTAGCCCGCCTTATAAAAGAATCAAACAAACCAACAATCATCCTTGCCAACAAATGGGATTTAGTTAAAGGTATAGAAATGTTCGAATATGAAACCAACTTTAAAAAATATTTCCCGCACCTCTCTTATGCCCCCTTTATATTCATAAGTTGTAAAAACAAAAGGAACATCGATAAAATCCTAGACACTGCCATAAAACTATCCGAAGAATCATCAATCGAAATCACAAAAAACGCCCTAAGCAAATTCCTAACCCGCATTATGGGCAACCTAAAAAAATTCCAAGGCAAATCCAAAACCGTCCCCCGCCTTCTAGACCTAAAACAAATAAGCATCAATCCTCCTGCCTTCGAAATAATAATGAAAGATTCCAAACACAAGCGGCCCCACCCCTCAACCATTAAATACGTCGAAAATCAAATCCGCCAGAAGTTTAATCTTAAAAATATTCCAGTAAGAATCACTCTCCGAACAATTAAAATTAAACCATAAACCTATGTATCTAATCATCGGCCTCGGCAATCCTGGCTTAAAATATAATAGTACCCGCCACAACGCTGGCAAGCTTGTTATAAAAAAAATCAGCCCAAAGCTCAAAACCAACAAAAAACTTTCGAGCAAACTTACCAAGTCAGATAACGTTATCTATGCCACTCCCCAAACCTATATGAATGAATCTGGCCGCGCTATCCAAGCCCTTGCTTCTTTTTATAAGATAAAACCAGAAAATATAATTATCATCTGCGACGATATCGATTTACCCCTAGGTAAAATCCGCATCCGCAAAAAAGGAAGTGCTGGTGGCCATAATGGCCTTAAATCAATAATCAGCCATCTTAACTCCCAAAATTTCCCAAGAGTTCGCATTGGCATTGGTCCCCAACCAGACAACGTACCAAGCGAAAAATACGTTCTCCAAAAATTCAAAAAAGAAGAAAAGCAAACCCTAGAAACCGACATCATCCCCCGCGCCATTGAAGCTATCCAAACAATTCTCACCTCCGGCGCCCAAGAAGCAATGAATAAATATAACTAAAATTTTCAATCTTCAATTTTCAATAATCAAAAAAGTTTGGAAATTGATCATTGAAAATTATCAGCCTCACGGCTGACCACCCGTGAGGGTGGAAACTTAAAAATTAAAAATTTTCTACGACCAACATTGCAAACTCATCAAACAAAAAACAACACAAAAGTGCTGTTCTCTAATCTAATGTTCTTTTCACTGCCCACTAGCGCAAGGGTCCCCAGGAAGACCTAGGAATCCTTAGCTTTATAGCTACTTACTCCGATAAGGAGGGGTCTCAGAGTTTTCACTGCTAGTAGAGCAGAAAAGAGAACACTAAACACTGTATTATTCTAGAATGCCAAATTCTAACTGAATTTCCTCATCAATCTTACTAATAAAGTCCTTCTCACGCGGATCTGCGCGCGCCTGCCTGCCGGCAGGCAGGGATTGAAACGCGGATTTACACGGAAATTAATTTAAGATCGGTGGCTATCCGTAGTCATCCGTGGCTATCAGTAGTGTATTAAACCTTATCAGAACAATCCTTAAAAGTCAATCATAAGATATCCAGTATTCTTCCACAGCCCAAAAAATATATCTAAAACAGCAGAAATGAAAAAAGAAAAAACTATCCGTATCTCCGGTCCTCCAAATAATACGGCTAAAACCTTCTTGTTTAATCAAATATTACCCCCCCTATCAAACGAAAATAGGGTAATTTTTTGGTTAGAAAACGATGACAAAGAAACCAAGTCAATATATGAAAATCTTCTGTTTTGGCAAAAGCTAAATAAAAAAATAAAGTTGGTGGGCGATTCCCAAGCGCCCACCATAACGGATAATATTAAACTCCTCAATCCTGAAAATACCCACGATTTATACGTTATAAGCTATATGTTATTAAGAGAGAATAAACCCTTCACCATCATTTCAACCTTTGACAATCTCAACACCATCCCAAATATCGAAAACTTAATCATAAATATTAGACAAGGTCAAAATCTTAATCCTCAAACCTTAGCTCAAAAGCTCACAAACTTCGGCTACGACCGCAATAAAGTAGCAGACCAAAAAGGCACCTTCGCTATCCGCGGCGAAATAATTTCTGTCTGGACACCGCAATTAGAAAAACCAATAAAAATCGAACTCGACTTTGATAAAGTGTCAAAAATAAAATTTGGCCACCAAAATCTAAAACAAACCAACATCATCCCCCTAGATTTCAAAAAATCAAAAAATCAAGAAAACAAAAAAACAATCGAACAATTGAGCGATGAAACAATGATAATATTATCCGACCCAGAAGATTCAGTACTCAAAAAATATAAAACCAATCCTAAAATAATCTTCGACTCACTATCAACAATCATAAATCATAAATCTGAAATCATAAATCCCCCAATATACCACAACAATCTCCAAGAATTCACATCTAACATAGCAAAATATCAAAACAAAAACTATAAAATAATAATCGCCACCAATCGTAAAAAATCCTTAAAAGCGTTGTTTAAAGAAAAAAACATAGAAGAAAAAAATTACTTAATTACTCAATTACCTAATTACTTAATTACTGGATTTGAGCAAAAAACACCACCCCTTCTCTTCCTCACCGATACTGAAATCTTCGGCCGTAGCGAAGCGATCGCAGACCTTGAATCGCACCGAAAGGAGGCCTTGTCGCAGACCTCGAGTCGTATCGAGAGGAGCGAGTCCGAACAAAGCGAGGACGAGTCGAAAGGCAAACCTCAAATAGAAAAAAAACTAAAAACCAATAAATCTGAAATCCAAAATCTAAAATCTGAAATCCATAAAGGCGACTTCGTTGTCCATGAAGACCACGGCATTGCGACTTTCAAGGGAACTGGAACACATGAAATCGATAATATTAAAAAAGAATTCTTCATCCTGGAATACAAAGATAATGACAAGCTTTATGCCCCAGTCGAACTCGCCGACAAGATTGACAAATACATTGGCCTTGCCAACCCGCCAATCCATCGCCTCCATGGCAGTTCTTGGCATCAAATAACCAAAAAAATCAAAGAGCAGGCCGAAAAAGTGGCTAAAGAACTCTTAGACCTATATGCCCAAAGAAAAATCGCCCATGCTCCTGCTTTCGGGCCAAAAGCCCCAGAAGAGCATGAACTCGAATCATCTTTCCCATTTCAAGAAACTCCAGACCAACTCCAAACCATCAAAGAGGTCACTAACGACTTAGAACAAACTAAACCAACCGACCGCCTTGTCTGCGGTGATGTTGGTTTTGGCAAAACCGAAGTTGCCGTTCGCGCTGCTTTCAAAGCCGTTATGAACGGCTACCAAATCGCCCTCCTCTCGCCAACCACAATCCTAGCCCAACAGCATTATGATACCTTTCTAAACCGCCTAAAAAAATTTCCAGTCAATGTAGAAGTCCTCTCCCGCTTCAAATCAAAAACAGCCCAAAAAAAAGTTATTGCTTCTACTAAAAACGGACTTATAGATATTTTAATCGGCACTCACCGCCTCCTATCCAAAGACGTCGAATTCAAAAATCTTGGCCTTATTATTATAGACGAAGAACAGCGCTTTGGTGTCGAGCACAAAGAAAAACTAAAAAAATTAAGGACCAACGCCCATATCCTAACCCTTACCGCCACCCCCATTCCCAGAACCCTGAATTTCTCTCTCGCTGGCCTGCGTGATATTTCCTGCATTTTAACCCCGCCCGAAGGAAGACAAAAAATAAAAACCACAATCAAACAATACGAAGAAAAAGATATCAAGACTGCAATAGAAAAAGAACTTGCCCGCAAAGGCCAAACCTACTTTGTGCATAACCAAGTAGAAACCATTGGCATTGCCACTAAAAAATTATCCCGTCTTGTGCCCCATGCCCGCTTTGGCATTGCCCATGGCCAGCTTCCCGAAGAAAAACTCGCTTCTGTAATGTCTGATTTTGATAACAAAAAAATAGATGTCCTTGTCTGCTCCACTATTATCGAAAACGGCCTCGACCTTCCAAACGTCAACACCATAATTATAGACAACGCCACCCGCTTCGGCTTAGCCCAGCTATACCAGCTTCGCGGCCGAGTCGGCCGTTCCGACCGCCAGGCCCATGCCTTTTTCTTCTACCACCGCCTCCCCCCCAGACTTGGGGGGGACGAGAGGGGGGGTCTCACCAGACTTGGGGGGGACGAGAGGGGGGGTGGTCTAACCCCTCGCGAAACAGCCCGCCTCCAAGCCCTAAAACAAGCAGAAGAATTAGGAAGCGGTTTCCAACTCGCCCTCCGCGACATGGAAATTCGCGGGGTTGGCAATATATTGGGAAAAAAGCAACATGGCTCTGTTGCCGCTATCGGCCTTTCTCTTTACACTCGCCTGCTCTCGAATGCTGTCGAAGAATTAAAAACCGGCATAAAACCCCGGCCAATCCCTAACATCTCAATCGATCTGCCCCTAGAATCCAATATCCCAAAAGAGTTCGAACCAAACGAACCAAAACGTCTCAATCTCTATCAACGCCTCTCAACTATCACCAGTCTTAATGAATTAAAAAAAGTAGAGACGCAATATTTTGCGTCTCCGAAAAAAAACAAGATGCAAAATATTAAACCTCTACAAAATTTGTTTCATTTATTAGAAATAAAACTTTTAGCTCAACAAACTCGAAGCAAAGCGGTCGAAGACCTTGAGTCGCATCGAAAGGAGACCCCGTCGAATGACTGGGGAGAAATCTCATCCATCGACACCTCTTTTGGCTTGTCTATTGACGGCACTCGTAAAAAAAGAATTAATATAAAATTCAAAACACCTATCGATCAAACCCAATTCCAAAAACTTTTATCCACCCAGCCATACTGGAAACAATCTAATAATCAAATTAAAATAAACCTAGAGGATCTAGGTGATAATTGGATAGAAAAATTAAAACAAGCAATCAAAACTTTTACAAAGTAAAAAGCCCAAGGTAAGTGTCAACCCTGGACTTCAACCTTCGATTTATAGTCAGTGGTAAATCCACGATTATTACTGCATAGATTTACCTTCTCTCGAGCACCTCCACCAAAGAGATTTTGGGGAACAGACGAAGCTGCTCACCCTCCACCCTCCTCGGTCCTCCGCCGTCTCAACTCGACCGAATCCTCCAGCGAGAACATGGGCTTGGGTGTTAGCTTGGGAGATCTCCTCCCCACATCCCGCGGTCCAGCCGTCCGCTCGACGACACTCACCCAGCGTTGACTGTTTACACTATCCAGCCTCTGCTTAGTAAGCGCCAACTCTACATACACACTGCCGATGGACTCTGTATCATAGCAGTGTCTGTAAAGCCGTAATAAGGCCGGCCGCTCGAGATAATGAAGTACAGCCAAAAAGATCTTGCTGACCTCATATCCTGCTTCGAGCAACTTGAGGAGAATCTCCTCTGCCAGCTTCTCGTTGCTCCTGCCTTCTACAAGGCAAGTCAACCAATCCATACTTCCCCCTTTCTATTCACGTTCGCCCGAGTTACTAGCTTACGAGTCTACGAGTTTACTATATTATCACATTATATCACATCTAAACAAAAAAGTCAATCCCATGCCCTCCGACCTTATATTTTGGAATGCCATTGCCAAAATAAACAAAATCGGCCCCAAAAGATTCAAAAAACTCTACAACCACTTCCCTACTATGGAAGCTGCTTTTCATGCTTCCCACACCGAACTGCTCCAAGCCCAAATCGAAGAAAAAATCGCTTCCGAGTTTATCCTTAAACGTTCCGAAATCAATCCGGAAAAAGAAGCCGAAATATTAGAAAAAGAAAACATAAAAATTATTACTGTAAAAAATGATAATTACCCGCGCCTCCTCGCAGAAATCTACACCCCGCCTGCTCTGCTTTATTATAAAGGACAAATATCTTCAAACGAAGAATTTCCTATCGCCGTGGTTGGCACCAGAAAATTTACTTCCTATGGCAAACAAGTAACAGAAGAAATTACCCGCGAGCTGGCCAAAAACGGCATCACTGTGGTTAGCGGCTTAGCGCTTGGCATCGATGCCCTAGCCCACAACGCCACTCTCGATGTTAACGGCCGCACTATTGCTGTTCTTGGCTCCAGTATCGACTTCTCTAATATCTATCCAGCCCACAATCGCTATCTTTCTCAAAAAATAATAGATTCCGGCGGCCTTGTCCTTTCCGAATACCCAATCGGCACCCTCCCCTTAAAACAAAACTTCCCAGCCAGAAACCGCATCGTCTCCGGCCTTTCCTTAGGAACACTGGTTATCGAAGCCCCCGAGGCCTCTGGCGCTCTTATAACCGCCCGCCATGCCTTAGACCAAAACCGCGAAGTTTTTGCTGTCCCTGGCAATATCAACGCCAGAACTTCCATCGGCCCAAACAACCTAATTAAAATGGGTGCCAAAGCCATAACTTGCGCTTCTGACATCTTGGAAACTCTGGACTTAACCCAAGCCACCGATTTTATAGAAAATCAAAAAATCGTACCAGATTCACCAGAAGAAGAAGCCCTCCTCCCGCTTCTCTCTCGTGAACCAGTTCATATTGATGAACTCACCCGCTCTTCAAAACTCCCGGTCTCAAGCATCACCTCTACCTTGACAATGATGGAAATGAAAGGTAAAGTCAAAAATCTGGGACATATGAATTACGTCCTCGCGCGATAGTAGGGGCGTATGGCCATACGCCCCTACTAAAAACATTAACTATTTACCATGACCAAACCCCAAAAAACAGATCTCCTCTTAGCTCTATTCGTCGGCTCCCTCATGACCGCTAATTTTTTAGGCGGTAAAATTGTTGCTTTTAATTTGCCTTCCTGGTTTGCCGAAATCCTAAACACCATCTTT
Organism: Candidatus Falkowiibacteriota bacterium; assembly: GCA_013203415.1. Taxonomy (GTDB): domain Bacteria; phylum Patescibacteriota; class Patescibacteriia; order UBA2591; family JABMQE01; genus JABMQE01. Next base: position 12,231 of record JABMQE010000031.1, read on the forward strand.
ATCCCTCTCTTTTTTATAATAAACCTAGTAGTCAGCATTTTCACCTCTTCTACCATCCTTAACGACAACCCCTTCTTAGCTTATAATTTTTTTAATGTTATTCATGTCTCTGTTGGAATCCTTGTTGTCCCCTTAATGTTCCTTATAACCGATATGGTCGAAGAAGTCCTAGGCCGCGAAAAAACCAAAAGCTTTGTTAAGGCCGGAGTTATCACCATGCTCGTTATGCTTGTTGTCACTCTTCTCGCTGTCTGGCTGCCAGCCGACCCAACTAGAAAATATTTTTCGCAGGATGCCTATGCCTCCATCTTCGGCATCTCCATCCGCATGATGATAGCAAGCATTATAGCTTTTTATTTCGCTCAAATACATGATATCTGGTCTTTTAATTTTTGGAAAGATAAAACCCGCGGCCGCTTCCTTTGGCTTCGCAATAATGCCAGTACAATCGTAAGCCAATTTTTGGACTCTACTATATTTATGTTTATTGCCTTCTACGCCCTAACCCCAAAATTTACTGTCACTTATATTTTCTCTCTTATTATCCCTTATTGGATATTTAAAATCTTATTTGCTCTAATCGATACGCCTTTTTGCTACCTCGGTGTTAAATGGTTGAGACGAACTAATAAAACGAATGAAACTAATGAAAACTAATACGCCAACCGTTGGTAGGTGATGGTATCACCTACCACAACGAATGATACAGGGTGGCAATGTCCGTTATGGTGCGGGATACCATCCCGCACCAACATTAACCAAATTTTACAAAAAGAATAACAAATAGTAAATGATAAATAGTAAATACGAAAAATCAATCCAATTCATAGAATCCTTAATCAACAACCCCGGCCCCGAATACCTCAAGGATTTTGCTGGAAAGAATCGAAAAGTGGGAACAAGTTTATCCGCCGAAGCTCGAAGAGCGAAGGCGGGGAGTTTTTTTATCAAACGCCTAAAATACTTGCTCAAACTCTTAGGCAACCCAGAGAACAGTTTCAAATACATCCACATTGCCGGCACATCCGGCAAAAGCTCCCTCACTTGCATGCTCCAATCCATATTAACAGAAGCAGGACTAAAGACCGGCGCCTATTTTTCCCCTCATCCGACTTACACTACCGAACGCATCAAAGTCGGACATAATTATATTTCCGAAAACGATTTCGCAGAACTCACCAACCAAATAAAACCCCACCTTTCCAAATGCGCCAGTAACAGTCCCTATGGCATACCCTCCTATTTTGAAACTCTCTTGGCCATTAGCTTGCTCTACTTTAAAAAACAAAAATGCAAATATGTAGTTCTCGAAGCCGGACTTGGCGGCACTTTTGATGCCACCAATATCATACCCAAACCAGAAATCGCTATTATTACTAATGTCGACCTAGACCACACCGACATCCTTGGCAACACCAAACAAAAAATCGCCCGCGATAAAGCCGGCATCATAAAAAAAGGAACAACATTTTTAACCGCCGAACAAGACCAAAAAATCCTAAAAATCTTTAAAACTATCTGTAAACAAAAAAATGCCGTCTTCAACAAAGTCAACCTCAATTACCAAATACTAAAAAATAACCTCACCGGCACCAAGTTCGAATATCAAAAAGAAACCTATAAAACAAAACTCCCAGGCGATCATCAAATAAAAAATGCAATTCTAGCTATTGAGGCGACTGATATGATTATCTTTCCAACTCCCTTTTCAAAAAAACCTCAAAAAAAACTATCCCCCCCTTGCTACTTGCCCCGAGCAACGTCGAGGGGAGGGGGAGAATTAAAGAGGGGGTTAGAACAAATAGAACGTGGACTTAAGAAAGCCTTTTTACCGTGTCGAATGGAGATTGTCCAGCAAAACCCAACCGTCATCCTCGACGGCGCTCATAATCCCGACAAAATGAAATCCACTGCTAATTTCATAAAAAATATCAAACACAAAAATCTCCACCTAATCCTTGCCCTTGCCGAAAACAAAGATTTATATAATACTCTAAAACATATAGTCCCTCTTGCTTCTCGGGTCTACTTAACCCGTTTTTTAATACCCGGCAGAAAAGCCCACGACTTGAAAAAAATGGCAAAAACTGTTAAAAAATTAACCACCTCAAAAGTCGAAACCCACATCGATCC
>JABMQE010000032.1 GCA_013203415.1 Candidatus Falkowiibacteriota bacterium
GAGATTCGCGAATCTCGCCTTCAATTAAGATTTATAGTGCTTTTTATAATATTCTAAATACTCCCCGTTTTTTATCTTTTTCCACCATTCTTCATTATTTTTGAACCACAAAACCGTCTTTTTTATACCTTCCTCAAAACTCACTTCGCTCTTCCATCCAAGCGCTTTAATTTTAGAACAATCAACCGCATACCTTTGGTCGTGTCCCGGTCTAAGGCCAGTCACATGCTTCATTAAAGATTCATCCTTCCCAGTCAACTTCAAAATTGTTTTTGTCAATTCCAAATTAGTAATCTCCGGCTCCTGATTGGCTCCAATATTATAAATCTCGCCCAGCGTACCTTTATGCAAAACAGTGTCAATTCCCCGGCAATTATCCAAAACATAAAGCCAATCCCTAATTTGTGTGCCCCCGTCATAAACCGGCAATTCCTTATCTTCCAAACAATTTGTGATAAAAAGTGGAATAATTTTCTCTGGATAATGAAAAGGCCCGTAATTATTTGTGCTCCTGGTAATCAAAACCGGCAAATCAAATGTTCTCCTGCTAGCCAAAACCTGCATATCACCCCCTGCCTTGGAAGCAGAGTAGGGGGATGATGGATTTAAATAGTCGGATTCTTTTGAAAAACCGGTTTCAATATCACCATAAACCTCATCTGTTGAAACCTGCAAATATTTTTTAATTCCAAATTTTTTAACTGCCTCAAGCAAAACCCAAGTTCCATAAACATCGGTTTTAATAAAACTGCCCGGGTCGTAAAGCGACCTATCAACATGGCTCTCGGCCGCAAAATTTACAATCGCATCAACGCCTTTTACCACCTCACCAACCACTTTTTCATCCGCAATATCACCTTTAACAAATTTGTATCTGGCATCATCCTCAATATCCTTCAAATTATCAAGATTCCCGGCATAAGTTAATTTATCAAGATTAACAACCTCGTAATCAGGATACTTTTCTAAAATATAATGTATAAAATTAGAGCCGATAAATCCGGCTCCGCCAGTAATCAAAAGTTTCATAAGTCTTTATTTATATCTCTAGTATGTCTTTTATATTTTTGGATCAAAAATAAAAGTAAAATTATAAAGCTTGTAGATACTGCCTCTAAAATTATATAAACCTTATCCCTGGTTGTAATAGCGTAAATCAGAAGCAAGGCGTTTCCTATCCCCCAAATTAACCAAGCTAGAAAACTGACTCCAGTTGAATCTTTGACTTTTAAAAGATGAATGGTTTGGGGCAAATAGGCCGTGAGGATAACAATACTGCCGATTAAACCGACGAATTCCAGAAAACTTAAACTCATAATTTTTTATTTTTATATAATAAATACTTTAAAATACTCGTTATTGTCAGCCCACAAGTTATTTCATTATTATTTATCATCGCGAGTATTTTTTCTAAACTCTCTTTTCTTAAAATAATATCCTCGCTTGGCTCTCGGTTTGGCTTGATTTTACTTAATCCGCGAGCTAAAAACAAAGTGCACTTTTCCGAAGAATGTCCAGTTCCGGGATTAAAATGTCCTAATTTTATCCACTTGCTTGCTTTTAACCCCGCTTCTTCCTGCAATTCTCTTTTAGCATTTACCAAAGGTGCAACTCCTTCATCTCCAGCACCAGTTACAATTTCCCAAGAAAATTTTCCAATCGGATATCGGCTTTGGCCAACCAGATATATTTTTTCGTCCTTATCACAGGCAATAACAGAAACACTCTCGCTCGTGTCAACAACAAAATACTTGCCCGCCTTGCCATCCGGCCGGATAACATCATCTTCCCGTACCCTAAACCAAGGGTTCTCATGTGCTATTTTACTTGATATTTTTTTCCACTTATATTTCATAACACTTGTTAAAGATTTTAAGCTTTAGTATACTCATTATAGCCCTAATTCTCGTATTTTGGCAATAACATAAATAGCTGCAAAAGAAAGCACCACCCCCGTAAGGATGGTGCACGACTTCAGTAATCCCGGCCGGCATAGCCAGAAGGCTAAGCAGCGTCAAGATTACCGACCTGCGGCCAACGCTGCGACATCTCATCCCAGGCGGAGTGTTCGCCCTTCGTGGTTCTTGCAGCCAAATCGAGAGCTGTATAAGAACCATCGCCACCGCGAACGATGGTCATACGGACCGCAAAACAAGGATCACTATGCGGATGATTTTCAAGCCAATCATAAGCTTGGTCTAGAGTTAATAGCATCTCCTGCCTCCTTCCTGGAATCATACCTCCGCACTACACATCGGTTTCTCATCCGCTGGCCCCATGGCCAATTCGAGCCCTCCTTTCCGAATACTGACAAGCAACTTCCGCACATCCGGAATACTGATAGCAGCGATATCAGCATCCCAGACCTGTAATGCGATGTCTCGAAGCCGCTTATCGAACTTAGGCGGTACTGCCACGCCACTAAAGCCGGCTATCACCACCTCGTTATGAGCGTTTATCAGCTCCTCCAGCTTCTCCCTGCTCGTCATCGTATTCCTCCCTCCATTCAGTGAGCAGAACACAACGCCAAAGCACTGAAATATTCTAACCGAACCTCGACGCGCTCAGCAGCGTCTTCGATAGCTATTATATCCTTATCCCAGACCCCTGCGGCAGCACGAACTAAAATCCCGCGCGTTATAGCAAGTATCCGTTCCCGGAAATCCTGATATGGACACAACGATAGGTGTTTCTGAGCAACCATATAGAAACCATAAGTCACTCTTAATCTCTCAATCCTATGCGCAGCTGGCGACGTAGTCCTCTTGCTGAGTGTCGGCATAGCTCCTCCTCCGCGTGTTTGCGTATTCTCATGCGTATCCTCAACGAATGATCTACTTATCTTCTTATTAAGAATACTCTCCATAACCATATATGTCAACTCCGTTATTAACAATCATTATTGTTGCCTGGAACAGTGAAAAATACTTGCCATTCTGCCTAAAATCAATTTTTAACCAAACTCTAAAGGACTTTAGGGTGATTGTTGTTGATAATGGCTCCGAAGACGAAACCATCAAATTTATCCGCGAACAATATCCCCAAATAACTGTATTAGAAAACAAAAAAAACCTCGGCTTTGCCAAAGCTAATAATCAGGGCCTAAAACTATCAAAAGGGGAGTATGTTTTAATCTGTAATCCAGATATTATTCTAGAACCAGATTTTCTAAAACAGGCAACAGAAACAATAAAAAAAGACAAAAAAATCGCTGCCGCAGGCGGCAAACTCCTAAAAGTTAAATGGTCCAACGAGGACTTGCCTAATCCCGAAAAAACTGATATAATAGATTCTCTTGGGTTAATACCCCAAAAATCTCATAACTTTAAAGAAATAAATTCGGATAAAAAAGATAAACCAGAAGAAACAGAACAAAAACAGGTTTTTGGCATTTCCGGCGCGCTTACCCTATTCCGGCGCTCTTGCCTGGAACAAATAAAATACCAAGAAGAATTTTTTGATGAAAACTTTTTTGCCTACAAAGAAGATATTGATATTGCTTGGCGCCTTAAGCTCGCCGGCTTTACCGCAGTCATAAATCCCAAAGCCACGGCTTATCACTTTCGAGGCATAAGCGGGTCTGATGAACGCAAAACCCGTGGTAAAAAAATTAACCAGCTCTCCCATAAAAATCATCTTTTGTTAATAATAAAAAACCAAACACTTACAAACCTTTTTATTTTCCAGCCCCATATTCTTCTGCGCGAGTTTGGCAAATTCCTCTATCTTTTAATCCGCGAGCAATCAACCCTGCTTGCCCTTGGCCAGTTTGTAAAACAACTGCCAAGCACCCTTAAAAAAAGAAAATACATACTTTCAAAAAGAAAAATTTCAAACAAAGAAATTAGACAATGGTTCAAATAAAATTTATAAAGTTATCTCCCCCTTACCAAGGGGGAGAACGCAAGAGGGGGTAAAAAGGAGAAAAACAAAGAAGATGTTACTCTCAATCATTATCCTAAACTACAAATCCAAAGGCCTGGTTAAATACTGCCTTAAAAATATCGCCACCTTAAATTTAGATTTTGATTACGAAATTATTGTTATAGATAACGATTCCAGAGACAACTGCTTAGCCCTGGTAGAGCAAGAGTTCGGCGCCAGCCCAAAAGTTAAAACAATCCAATCAAACAAAAACTTAGGCATGGGCGCAGGCAATAACTTAGGGATAAGAAAAGCCCAAGGAAAATATATTCTTGTCTTAAATCCGGACATCATCATTCTAAAAGGGACATTAGAAAAAATGATTTCGTTTTTAGAATCCGATGATAAAGCCGGCATCGTAGCGCCAAAGCTCAAAAACCCGAATAACACCATCCAAACTTCTGCTTTCCGCTTCCCCAACTTCTGGCGCCCGTTATACCGCCGCACACCCTTAGGCAAAACTAAGTGGGGCCAAAAAAAACTAAACCATTTTTTAATAATCGATTGGGACAAAAAAAGCTCCAGAACAGTAGATTGGGCCTTGGGCGCCTGCCTCTTGTTTCGTAAAAAAGATTTAGACGAGATTGGTTTATTTGACGAAAGATTTTTCTTATTTTTCGAAGATACCGACCTTTGCCGCCGCTATAAAAATTCCGGCCGCGAGGTTTGGTATCTGCATGATGCTCCAATGATTCATTACCCCCATCGCCTCTCCGCCAAAAAATTATTCTCTTCCCCAGTTCGCGCTCATCTAATCTCCCAAGTAAAATATTTTCTAAAATGGAGAAATAAAGAAAACTAGTTTCAACATTATTATCTCCCCCTTACCACCTGTCCAGAGCAAAGTCGAAGGAAGGGGGACCTGCCTGCCGGCAGGCAGGGAACGCAAGAGGGGGTAAGAACGCACAAAATGGAATTGGAATTGAGTAAAGTGGGTGATAAAAGCCCGTCCCAAACCCCTCCCGAGACCTCCCCTTGAATTAAGGGGAGGATAGTAGTTAATAAATTTAACAAAAAAAATGTCACACACAATTACAAAAAATCAAACCGGCGAAGCCATAATCGATGGCACCATTAGTGCCCTGGACTTAAAAACAGAATCTTCCTGGGCCGCAGCCCGCCTTTCCAAGGACTTTAAAATTCCTGGTTTTAGGCCGGGCAAAGCGCCTTATGATATTGTAAAAAAAGAAATCGGCGAAGCCAAAATTTTAGAAGAGGCCGCCGACAAACTTGTTACCGATAAACTAAACGAAATTATAAAAAAAGAAAATTTAGAAATCGCCGGCCAGCCAAAAATAGAAGTTAAAAAATTAGCCGCTGGCAATGATTTAATTTTTACGGCTTTAGTTCCCTTAATTCCAAAAGTCACTCTGCCAGATTTTTCTAAAATAGAAGTAAAGTCAGAAGAAATAAAAGTCGATGAAGAAAAAGTAGGACAGAGCATAGAACAGCTACAGCAGATGAGAACCAAAGAAGTTCGCGAAAAAAGGCACTCGGAAAAAGGGGATAAAGTCGAAGTTGATTTCGAAGTTAAAGTAGAAGGCAAGGTTATAGAAGGCGGCAAAGCCGAAAAATTCTCTGTCGTAATCGGTGAAAATCAGATGATTCCCGGTTTCGAGGAAAAACTCATCGGTCTAAAAGAGGGCGAGGAAAAAGAGTTTAATTTAGAATTTCCCAAAAACTATGCCGAGCACCTGGCCGGAAAAAAAGCCGAGTTTAAAGTTAAACTCCATGGCGTATTCAAACGTGAACTGCCAGATGCAAACGATGAGTTTGCAAAATCCTGCGGTGCCAAAAATTTAGATGACTTAAAAAATAAAATTAAAGAAAATCTTAAAAAAGAAGCCGAAGCCAAAGCCAAAGAAAAGCAAGAAGTCGAAATAATAGAAAAAGCCACTGGGGCTGCTAGTTTTGGTGCCATACCAGAATCTCTTATAAAAAGTGAACAGCACAACATGCTTCATGAGCTCGAAGCTCAAATCACCCAAAGCGGCGGCAAATTCGAGGATTACTTGCTCCATGCTAAAAAAACTAAAGAAGAGTTGCGAGAAAGCTTTAAGGATAATGCCGCAAAAAGAGTAAAAACCCAAATCCTCTTCCGTCAAATAATCAAAGACAACAAAATCGAACCTGATAAAAACAAGGTTGAAGAAGAAATCAAAAAAGCCGAACTAATGTATGCCTCAGCTCCCGAGATGGCCGAAAAAATAAAAAGCCCTGACTACCGCCGCTACGTCGAAATGTCTGTCCTTAACCGCCAGGTCATCGAGTGGGTAAAACGTCACGCAACACATAGCACATAACAGTGTAAATAAACCAATAAATTAAATCATTGACATTTTCCCTCAAGCTGATAACCTAAAGTAAGAATTATCAATTATTAATTATCAATTATCAAAGTGTTTATAAAACGCATCGGAATCGATTTAGGCACAGCCAATACCTTGGTTCATCTCCCGAACCGGGGTATTGTTATTAACGAGCCCAGCGTTGTTGCTATATCCAAAATCGATAAAGCCATCTTAGCGGTTGGCGACGAAGCCAAGGAAATGCTTGGCCGCACACCAGACACCATTGTTGCCCAGCGTCCGTTGAAAGACGGCGTGATTGCCGATTACAAAACTACCGAAGCTATGCTTCGTTATTTTATTTCCAAAGCCATCGGCGGTTTTAGAATTTTTAGGCCGGAAGTTATGGTCTCTGTCCCAGCCGGCATAACCTCAACCGAAAAAAGGGCGGTTATCGATGCCACCATGGCCGCCGGCGCCAAAGCCGCTTATATTATAAAAGAGCCCATTGCCGCCGCCATCGGCGCAAATGTCCCAATCGGCTCCGCCTCGGGCCATATGATAATTGATATGGGCGGGGGAACCAGCGAAATGGCCGTCATCTCCTTGGGCGGCATAGTTGCCAACACCTCGGTCCGGGTTGCCGGCAACAAATTTGATTTAGCGACTTCCGGCTATATCCGTAAAAAATATAATCTTGCCATTGGCGAACGCACTGCCGAAGAGATAAAAATTAAAGTCGGCTCTGCTCTCTTTTTAGAAAAAAAACTAACAACCGATATCCGCGGCCGAGATATGATAACCGGCCTCCCCCGGATGATAAGCATCTCCTCGGATGATATTACTAATGCTATCCAGGAAGAATTAGAAGAAATAATCACTGCCTTAAAATCCGTTCTTCAGGATACCCCGCCCGAGCTCTCGGCCGATGTTATGGACAAGGGCATGGTTTTAGCCGGCGGCTCTAGTTTACTCCGCAACATCGATAAGCTTTTTTCCCAAGCCACTGGCGTTCCGGCTTATGTTGCCGACGACCCGCTTCTCTGCGTTGCCCGCGGCACCGGCATTGCCTTAGACAACCTAGAAAGCTACAAACGTTCCATCCTAGCCACAAAGTAATATGGACCATCGCGAATCAACCGAAAAACAATATTATAATTCTATAGTCCATAAAGAATGGGATAAAAAATCTTTGTATGTTGATAAAGAAAATCCTCCTTTTGGCTTAAAATTTTTTGATTTATTTGATGTTGCCAAAGAATATTTAGGCGAACTTAAAGAAAAAAAAATCTTAGAAATCGGCTGCGGCTCTGGAGAAATCGCTGTCTTCCTGGCCAAAAACAACTCCCAAGTTTATGCCATAGATATTAGCGACGAAAGCATAAATATTGCCAAAAAAAGAGCTGCCGAAAACAAAGTCGAAGCAAGCACCCATTTCCTTGTTTGTTCCGGTCATAAAACCCCTTTTACTGATAATTTTTTTGATATTGTCTTTATCAATGTCTCCCTGCACCACCTCGACTTAAGCCAAGCTCTAAAAGAAATCCGGCGGGTATTAAAAACTAGCGGACATTTTGTCGCTATCGAACCATTTGCCTTTTCTTCTTTTTTACAAAAAATCCGCGCTTCCAAGCTAGTTACCAAAATATATCCTATAATCCAGGAAACTCCAACCGAAAGAATTCTAAACCCAGGCGACTTAAAATTGCTTAAAAAATATTTCCCTTCTCTAAAATTCAAACCGCGCCAAACAATTTTTCATACCTTGCTTTTTCGCTTAGATCCCCTGTTTTCTATTTTGGCAAAAATATTTATAAAAAACGAAAAAGATGAGGAAAAAAGAAGAAAAAAAATGAATATTAAACTAAAAAACTTTGATAAAAAAATACTAAAATTATTCCCATTCTTAAAAATCACCTCAAGATTTATTATTTTTAAGGCTCAAAAATAAAGCCCATGCCCGAAGAAAACTTCAACTGGAAAATTACCGGCCATAATTATGTTAAAGAATTTTTAGAACGAAGCATAACTACCAAAAATCTCTCCCATGCTTATTTGTTTTATGGTCCAAAAAATATCGGTAAATATACCCTCGCCCTTCGTTTTTCTCAAATTCTCGAATGTCAAAAAGATAAGAAGCCCTGCGAGCAATGCCAAAGCTGCCAATACATAAAAAAAGGCATACACCCCGACATCACAACAATAAAAAAAAAGGAAGACAAAAAAAACATTGCCATCGAGCAAATCCGCGAGCTCCAAAAAAAACTATCCTTAAACTCATTTTCTAATGGCTACAAAACAGCCATCATAGACCAAGCCGAAACCTTATCCGAGGAGGGCCAAAACTCGCTCCTAAAAACCTTGGAAGAACCAACTCCAAAAACCATTCTCATACTCGTAACTAGTAAAATAAATCAAATCCCAGAAACCATAATCTCCAGGAGCCAAGTTATAAGATTTAAGCCAGCAAGTCAAAACGAAATTGCTAAGCACTTAACTCAAAATCTTAAAGTAGAAAAAAACCAAGCAGAAATCTTAGCGTCCTTAAGCTTTGGCCGTCCCGGTCGAGCTATTCGTTTTGTAGAAGACCCGCATAATTTTGCAGAGTATAAAACAAAAGCCAATGATTTTTTGCAAATCCTCTCCTCCAGCATAAGCGAGCGCCTTAAACTCGTAGATACCTACACCAACAAAAAAGATACTTTTTTAGAAAAAACCAATATTTTTCAAAACATTTTGCAAATCTGGTCCCTTATAATCCGCGATCTTATTCTTATAAAATATAACCAAGACAATCTGGTTAATAAATTTTTAGAGCGGGACTTAGAAAAAATAAAAGATTCTTACCCTTGCGAAAAACTTAAGAATATGCTAATCTCAATCCAAAGAACGCAAGAATATCTCGCCCAAAACGTCCAGGCAAAACTCACAATCGAAAACCTGCTGTTCCATATATAGCAGGAAGGAGGGCAAAATGCAGTTCGCAACCGAGAAAGAAAGGGAGGAATATGCTGCTAAATATCTTCCTCTGGTTAGGTATGTTCTCAATAGGATGCGCCTTGGCAGATTTTTCGAGGATGGCTACGAGCCAGCAGATCTCGAAGGCGCTGGCCAGCTTGGCCTTTTGGACGCAATGGAAAAGTATGAGGAGGGCCAAGATACTCAGTTTAATACCTACGCGGTCCATCGTATCCGCGGCGCTATCCTCGACGAGCTACGGGTTCTTGATCCGCATAGCCGAGGCCAACAAAAGCGCATTAACGCTGTTAACACTGCCGAGGATAAGCTGGCCCAAGAACTTGGCCGGACTCCACTTCGCCACGAAGTTGCGGAAAATCTAGATATCAGCAGGGAGGAATTAGACCTATTTCTCCAGTGTTCTCAGCCGCTCTTTTCCATGGATGCCCTAATAGCAGCTAATAATGGGGACCTTTCCAGTCCGCACGAAGCCATAGCAGACCCGAACACTCAAAGAACCCAACTCTACCCCCTGCTCAACATTGCCTTTTCCCGCCTTCCAGAAAGAGAGAAAAAGGTTATTGCCCTTTACTACTGGGCGGGCTTAACTAATTGGCAGATTGGTGACATGTTTGGCGTTAGTGTAAGCCGAACTTCGCAAATCTACACAGACGCTGTCATCCATATCCGCGCCGAGTTCAAAGCCCTTCTGCAGGCCGAGGAATCTCTCGCGCCTTAAGGCCCCTAGAAAACATCACCCAGGGGCCTTTTCATATTGGACTATAAATATAAAAAATGCTACTATAAAACCACTTATGGAAACCAAAGAACTAAAACCAGGAACCCTAAAACATCTCCAGGAATATATAACTTATAAAATGAAAGAGCGTGGTTTTGAAGATGAAACTCTGCATGAGAGATTGCTTTTATTAGCAGAAGAAGTTGGGGAGCTAATCCATGCTTCTCGTCGCCTCTCTGGCATGAATGTAGACCAAAGAAGAGAAAATACCGAAGATATTGGTGAAGAAATAACCGATGTTATTAATATGATTTTTTGTGTCGCTATAAAATTTAATCTTAACGTCGAAAAAGAATACTATAAAAAAGAAAAAATCATTAACAAAAGATTCTACCAAAGAACAGAAAAAAAAGTATAAAGAGACTTCATCAAATTTATCCCCTCCTTGCCAAGGAGGGGAATTAAAGGGGAGGTCAGGGCAGTGAAACATGTCCCAAACCCCTCCTTTAATTCCTCCCCTTGAATTAAGGGGAGGATAATCGTTTAATAATATCTAAATGATACCCATGGAACTATCAAGCCATAAAAACCAGTTCGAATCCGCTCTTGGCCACCTAAAAACCGAATTATCAAGCATCAACACCGGCCGTGCCGCCCCTGCTGCTATCGAAAACATAATAGTCGACTCCTACGGCGCCAAAATGCCTTTGCTTCAGCTGGCCTCTATAAATAGCCCAGAGCCAAACCAACTAGTTGTCCAGCCCTGGGATATAAATAATCTAAAACCAATAGAAAAGGCCTTGCAGGAAGCCGACCTTGGTTTTGGCGTTGCTATCCAGGAAAAAATCATCCGTCTAACAGTTCCTAAGCTAACCGAAGAACGCCGCTTAGAAATCGTTAAAAAACTAAAGCAAACACTCGAGCAGACAAAAATCTCTATCCGCCAAATCCGTGAAAAAATAAGAGAAGAAATAGGGCAAGAAGAGTCAAGCAAACAAATATCAGAAGACAAAAAATATAAGCTACAGGAAGATTTAGACAAGCTCACAAAAGTATATACCGATAAAATCGAGGAAATAGGGAAAAAAAAAGAAACCGAAATAATGACAATATAAAAATTATAATTTCTAACAAAATCTATGTTAATAACAATAATCGTTTTTGTAGCAGTCCTGGGATTATTAGTTTTTGTTCACGAACTTGGGCATTTTTTTGCATCCAGAAAATTTGGCGTTAAAGCCGAAGAATTTGGCTTCGGCCTTCCTCCTCGTATTTTTGGCTACGTAAAAATTGATGGCAAATGGAAGTTTGTAAAAGGTAAAGATAAAAACGAACAAGGAGAGAAAAGACAATACCAGAATACTATTTGGTCTCTAAACTGGATTCCAGTCGGCGGATTTGTAGAAATCAAGGGACAGGACGGCCAAATCCGCGAAGAATCAGATAGCTTTGGCGCTAAAAAAATCTGGCAAAGGATGATAATGATGGCTTCCGGTGTTTTAATGAACTTTGTCTTAGCTATGCTCTTATTTTCTATCGGCTATATGATAGGACTGCCCCAAGTAATAGACGATAATTCTACTTTCAAAAATGTCAAAGTTCGTGATGAAAAAATCCAAATCCTCTCTGTTTTTCCAGATTCCGCGGCTAGCGAAGCCGGCCTTACACCCCAAGACGAAGTTTATGCCATAGACAACATCAATTTTTCCGAAATTAGTGCTATCCAAGAATATATAAAAGAAAACTCTAACCAAGAAATGACTTTAACTATAAAACGCGGCCAAGAAGAAACAAAAACAACAATCACCCCCAAAAATATAGAAACAGAAGATGGGAAAACCCAAAAAATACTCGGCGTTGCCTTGGTAAAAACCGGCGTAGTTTCATACCCTTTTATAGAAGCCATCTGGCAGGGGATTGTAACCTTCTTTTTGATAACCAAGCTTATCATTGTCACCTTTTATGGTATTATCAAGGATTTAATAATCCACCGCTCTCTTACCACCGAAATCGCCGGCCCTGTCGGCATTGCGGTTGTTACCGGCCAAGTTGTTAAACTCGGCTTTATCTATGTTCTCCAATTCGCCGCTATTCTTTCTATCAACCTCGGGGTCCTTAACTTTTTCCCTTTCCCAGCCCTAGATGGCGGCCGCTTTATCGGCCTGATAGTCGAAGCCATCCGCCGCAAACCCAATAACCAAAGAGTAGAATCCCTAATCCATAACATCGGCTTTGGCATCCTAATGGCCTTATTCGCTCTTGTTACTTTTCGTGATATTTTCAAACTTGGCGGTTCTTTGCTCGAAAAAATTGGGTTTGGCTAATAGATGCATCGTCGATGCACCTATCTATAAAATAAGAAAAGCCGATGATTGTACACCCACGAGGCACACGCACATCGGCTTCTATAGCTGCTCCCCTCGAGCCGCTTACTCCCAGCCATGAGATTGCCGGATTTCCTCCCCCAGAGCAGGAATGGAGTGATACGTTCTCCCCATCCCATCGTCTTCCTTGTTGAGCACCAGCTCGATCATCCCGTCTTCCCCGAGATTTGCCATCCCATCATCCGCTAGGGAAGATTCCACGAGCTCAGCCAAACTCTCGGCCCTCATATTGCCGAGACGGCTGATGCCCAAGTCAATCAACCCCGGATGGGCGACCACGAACGTCGTTTGCCCCGGCCTCTTCCTTAAATTCCAAAGGAAAACCGCCTGATCAAACGACCTTTTGTAAAGGTAGTCCGGGAATCCTGCGTCGTTTAAAGCGATATCGAGGAAACAGCCGAGTAATGGACATCTCTCGGACAGATGCTCGGCCAGATCCGGCCTGTCCGTAAGCACGCAACGAAGTGCCGCCGGCGTGATAATACGGACAATTTCCCCTTCCGGACCACTCGTGTTCTTGCAGGCGAAGGACAACGCCGTTGCCACAGCATCTGGCCGGGAACTGGTAGCCACCTGGTTCACATGGATCCCGTCCGCAGCAACCGCACTCCCGAGAACCATGATATCTTCGCATCGTTCCGATGAAAACGACCACTTCGGTAACAGCGGATTAGCGGCACGATCAGCCATCCTCGGAGCCACGATAAGAACTCGTGACTGGTCCGGACCCAACTCCGAAAAAAAGTTCATGTTTCGTCCCTCCTGTGGGGGTAGTCCCGCGTTTTGGTGCTTATATAAGCACCCCGAAAAACATTCAGCACGATATCTTATTTATACACCTTCTACCAAAAAAGTCAAATATAAAATAGGGGCCCCGTAGGGGCCTCGACGGGGCCCCCATCACCACATTATAACCCAAAGTCACGCTGTTATGAAAAAACCCAACCTCGACAAAAAAATCGCTTTTGGCGCCCTGGCCATCATGTTCGCCGCTCTTCTTTGGAGCATAGACGGCGTTTTTATCCGTCCAAAATTTTATACTCTATCCGCTCCCTTGGTAGTTTTTTTAGAGCATCTTTTAGGTTTTATCGTGCTTTCTCCGTTTATAATTTTAGGTTGGAAAAAAATTAAAATGCTAAATAAAAAAACCTGGATTGCTATTTTTTGGGTTTGTGTATTTGGCGGCGTTCTTGGCACTATTATGATAACCAAGGCCTTCTTTGCTGCCGTTGCCGGCGAAACAACTTTTAGCACAGTTATCATCCTCCAGAAACTTCAGCCCATCTTCGCTCTTATCTTAGCCCGCCTAATCCTGCGTGAAAAACTAAGTAAAAACTTTTATATCTGGGCATTACTTGGAATTATCGCCGCCTACTTTTTGGCCTTTGGAAAAACCGGCCTAAATTTATCCGAATTAAATCTACTTCATAACGCTGCCTTTTTCGCTATTATTGCCGCCTTTAGTTTTGGCTCTTCTACTGTTTTTGGCAAACGTATTGTTAACCACTTAGATTTTAAGCTAACCACTGCGCTGCGCTTTGGCATCACCGGCATTATGGTCTTTATCCTGATATTATTTACCGGCGATATAGCAAAAATCACAGAACTAACCGCGCTCCACTGGCAGCTTCTGGCCTTAATTGTTTTTACCTCTGGCGCTGGCGCCATGTTTATCTACTACTTTGGCTTGCGCCGCGTTACTGCCTCTACCGCCACTATTGCCGAATTATTCTGGCCTTTTTCCGCCGTTATCTTGGATTATATTATCAATAAAAATGTTCTAAACACTACTCAAATCATAGCCGCCTTAATTCTGCTTATTGCTTTTTACAAAGTTGTAAGCCAAGGCAAAGTTAAAAATATAACTTTTAAAGCCAAGGTGATGAAAGGCGCTGGCCGTGGAAAAAACCTCGGTTTTCCAACCGCCAATTTAGACCAAGAAAATCTAGATATCAGCCATGGCGTTTATCTGGCCGAAACAAAAATAAATAACCAAACCCATCAAGGCCTGCTTCATTTCGGCTATAAAGAAACATTCAACGAAAAACCATCCTTAGAACTCCATATTAAAAATTTCTCGCAAGATATCCTAGGCCAAGAAATAGAAGTTAAAATTATAAAAAAAATCAGGGATATTAAAAAATTTAAAAGCGTCGATGAACTAAAAGAACAAATTCAAAAAGATATCAATTCAACAAAATAGAAAATATGAAACTCAACCTAAAAACAACCTCGTCCGCCTACAATCTCCTCCGCCAGGCTGGCTATTCAATCTTCCGCGATCCAAACACCCAGGAAACATCCTACACCCGCCGTTTAGCTAGTGGTTTTTATCCGCGATTTCATATTTACGTTAATCAAGAAGACCCACAAGGACTTATATTAAATCTTCACCTAGACCAAAAAAAGGCCTCTTACGAGGGCCAAAAAGCGCATAGCGGCGAATACGACAGTGATTTAGTAAAACAGGAAGCAGAGAGGATACAAACATTTGCTAATCACCAAGAACAAAAGTCAGAGGCAGAACCCAAGAAAAAAGGTTTTTGGTCGCGCTTGTTTAAAAAATAGGCATGAGTAATTAGGCATTAGGCATAAAGGGTTCGGTTCCCTCATGCCTCACCTGCCTCGCCAGCAGGCGGGTGCCTCATCCCTCATGCCTTTTGTAGTTGCAAAAAAGCTCAAAATAACATAAGATATAGTCAGTAATAACTAATAAAACAAACCCTATGCTCCAATCAAACCTTTTTTACAAAACAACCAAACAACCCCCAAAAGATGCCGAAACCATAAGCCACAAACTTTTGGTTCAGGCCGGTTTTATAGACCAGTTAGCCGCTGGTATTTATACTCTTCTGCCTTTGGCATTCCGCGTTTATAAAAAAATAGAAGATATTATCAGAGACGAGATGAACAAGGCCAGTGGCCAAGAATTTTCTATGCCAACATTGCAGCCAAAAAAACTTTGGCAGGAAACCGGCCGCTGGAATACAATCGATCCGCCTTTGTTTATAACTAAAGACAGGCACAAAAAAGAGCTGGCCTTAGGCCCAACGCACGAAGAAGTAATAACCAAACTCGTCCGCGAACATGTCTCATCATACAAAAACCTGCCCCTATATCTTTATCAAATTCAAAACAAATTTAGAAACGAAATGCGCTCTACTGGCGGCTTGCTCCGCGTCCGCGAGTTTATGATGAAGGACTTATACAGCTTTCATACGGATGAAAAAGACCTAGATAAATATTATAATATAATGCTTCGGGCCTATCAAAGTATCTACAAACGCTGCGGTGTTAAAGCAGTTAATGTCGAGGCCTCTTCCGGCTCAATCGGCGGCGAAGAATCCCAAGAATTTATGGTTTTGGCCGAAAACGGAGAAGATACTATTAAACTTTGCCAAAAATGCGGCTATGCCGGCAACATAGAAATTGTAAAAGTCAAAATCTGTCCAAAATGTCGAGCTAAGCTCGATAAAAAAAAGGCCATCGAAGCGGGACATATTTTTAAACTCGGCACCATGTATTCCGAAAAAATGAAGGCCTTGTATAAAGATATAAATGGCAATAACAAGCCAATTGTTATGGGTTGCTATGGCATTGGTCTTGGCCGCCTTTTAGCCACCATAGTCGAAGCCAGTAATGATGAAAAAGGAATAATCTGGCCAAAAGAAGTCGCCCCATTCCAAGCCCACTTAATAAGTTTAGATAACAAAAAAGCTCAAGCAGTTTACAGCAAACTTACTGGGGCTGGAATTGATGTTTTATATGATGATAGGGAAGATGTTTCCGCCGGCCAAAAATTTGCCGAAGCCGATTTAATCGGTATCCCGACTCGCTTAGTAGTCAGCGATAAAACAGGGGATAGGGTAGAAATAAAAAATCGTGATAACAAAAAAACAGAACTAATAAGCCCTGAAGAAATAATTAAAAAATTATAATAAATGTAGAGACGCAATATTTTGCGTCTCCGTCGTTTGGTGTTTTTTGAGACGCAAAATATTGCGTCTCTACAACAACGGGGCAAACCACACAAAACCTTGAAGAAATAGTTAACAAATTATAACACCCAAACACTTGCTCCGGAGCATGATCCGGAGCAAAAAGAAAACCGCCTACATAGTATAGCCTTAAAGCTCTATGTAAGCGGTTTCCGAAAGAACAACGACCTTACTCAATATCACATCAATATACGAATCGCGAATGCATTGACTCCCATGATAGCCGCAAAACCGGCTAACAAGAAACACCGCCTGACTTCCTTCCTGATGAAGTCAACGCAGACCAATTCGTAAACGCTGGCCGATATGATTGTGCACCACCAACTCATAAAGATGTTGAATGGTGCAACCTCCGAACCATACGCCACGATGGTCTGGCGAACCGCGGACAACCACACTACCCCGAGAAAAACGACCAAAAAAATAGTCAGCTTCGTCTTCATCGTCTTGTCCTTTCATTTTTGTTGCGGTTCAACTCGAATTGTCAAGAACATAATTCCAGAGAAGACTGGATTTAACAGACAGTTGCCCATAAACCCAGTTTCGAGTATTATATGTTAATACCCGCCTCCTCCAGAATTATGCCCTCAAATTAGCTAATCTATAAGGTTCATCATATATAGTAATTATAGCATAGATAATACATATTGTCAAGCCACAAAAACCTTTCGCATTTTCGCATTAATTTCGCATGTGCTTTCGCCCGCCTCGCCAAGACCCGCTTCGCAGCGAGGCGAGCGAGCTTGGCTCGTCGAGGCGGGTAGTTTCGTATTATCTAAACACCCAATATTAGCCAAAAATTAAATAAAAAGAAAGAAGCCATCCAAACCAAATCGGTCAGATGGCTTCTGCAAACATCGCATAAGTCCCTCCCGTGGCTAATACTCCCGAAGCATCATTACAATGCCCTTATTCTCTGTGAACTTTCCCCAAGAATATATCCAGCGTTCAAACAACTCGGCGGCCATGTTCGCCAACCGCCTATGGATATATTCGCGAATGCCAGGCGTGTATCCATAACCCGTCCCCACGCCCTCTACGAACTCTACCTCCGAGGTTCCGAACCAAACCTCATCAAACTCAAAGGCCACGCAAATGTCCCCCTCTGTCGCACTCTGCCATGCCGTCATCCGGACGGTGTAGCTGTACGCAATCTTATCTGGCCACCATCCCTGCAGTGAGTCCGACACCGAAAAACTGCCACAAGCAACCCTCAAAGAATCTGGAATACTCGCTGCCAGCGAATCCGGGGCTGGTATCTCGAGCGGTCCTCCCGGCCCAGGCAACGCCACTGCTAAACCAGCAAAGACGCCAAGTACCAAAACTGACATCACTATCTGTTTCATAGCAATCCTCCCTCGGTTAAGCGATGGTAATCCATCGCAAAACATCCACAGACAACCACGAAAGTGAACAACAAAATCATAGCATAAACCCCGTTCTTACCCCAACTGTCATAGAAATAATCATAAACCTGGTCCATAGACGGGGCAAGATAAGGGAGCCCAAACACCCATCCAGCCAGAGCAACGAGAGTTAAAGCAGCAATTATCACCACTATAACTCTAAGTACTTGTGTAGTCATAGACCCTCCTTTGCTCATTGTGTATAATATCACAAGTTGTAGAGAACCATCCAAAACATACTTCTTTATATCATATTTAATAACATCTGTCAAACGTATAACGTATAACTTATAACATATAACCGCCACCAATGTTCAAAAACCTCCTCGGCCGTTTTTCCCGCGATATGGGCATCGACTTAGGCACTGCCAACACTTTAGTATATATTAAAGATAAAGGCATAGTTATCAACGAACCCAGCATTGTTGCCATCAATCTCCGCAACGAACAAATCTTGGCAGTTGGTGAAGACGCCCAAAAAATGGTTGGCAAAACCCCAACCCATATAGTTGCCACAAAACCCCTAAACGACGGGGTTATTTCTGATTTCGAAATAACCGAAAGAATGCTCCGTCATTTTATAGAAAAAGTTCATCGCGAAAGCTTTTCTTTCCGCCCTCGTCCGCGGGTTGTTGTCGGCATTCCTTTGGATGTCACCGAAGTTGAAAGAAAAGCAGTCGAAGATGCGGTTATGCAGGCCGGTGCTAGAGAAGTTTTTGTTATCGAAGAAGCCATGGCTGCGGCTATCGGCGCCCGCTTGCCGGTTCAGGAATCCTGCGGAAATTTTATTGTTGATATTGGCGGCGGCACTACCGAAATTGCTGTTATTTCTTTGGGCGGGATTGTTACTTGGCGTTCTCTTCCGATTGCCGGCAGCGAAATGACCGAAGATATTATAAGCTATGTCCGAGAAAATTTTAACCTTTTAATCGGCGAAAAAAGCGCCGAAGATATAAAAACTAAAATCGGCTCGGCCACCAGCCCAAAGCAGGAATTAAAAACAACAATGCGCGGCCGCAATTTGGTCTCCGGCTTGCCGAAAGAAGAAACCATAACCGGCAGCCAGGTTCGTGAAGCCATCAGAAAATCTGTTAAAACCATATCCTCTAGCATAAAAGATATTCTCGAAGCCACGCCTCCGGAATTAGTGGCTGATATTTATAAAAGGGGATTGGTCTTATCCGGCGGCGGCGCTCTTCTTCGCGGTTTGCCAGAATCTATAAAAAAAGAAATCCAAATCCCTGTTACCGTTACCGACGACCCCTTAACCACAGTTGTTCGCGGCACTGGTATAGTTTTGGAGGATTTAGACAGTTTAAGGGATATAATTTTACCATCAGCCAGTAATTAATTTTTCTTATAACATATGCCAAGAAGATTCCCCAAAAGCATTACTATTATTATAATAGTAATAGTTATTTTAATTATCATAAACTATCTCAATCCATCAGGGTCGGCCTTAGGCGTTTTCCAAAAAATCATGTCGCCTCTGCAGGAAGCAACCTACAATTTTGGCTCTAAAATAAAATCAATCCTTAGCTTCGAATCCAAAGAAGAGCTGGAAAAAGAAAACCAGGAATTAGAAGAAAAATTAAAAAATTCCAGGATCGATCAAATCGAACTCTCCCGCCTTAAAGAAGAAAACAAATTTCTAAAAGAACAGCTGAATTTTTTGGATACTACTGGGGCAAATTATAAAATTGCCAAAATTATTGCCTACGAAATTATTTCCGAAAATAAAATCCTAATCCTAAACCAAGGCAAAAATGCCGGCCTTAAAAAAGGTTATCCAACTATCATAAGCGGAAATGAAAAAAATCAGGGCTACTTAATCGGTAAAATTATCCAAGTCGAAGCCAATATTGCAAAACTCCTGCCCATAACCGCGCCTAGAAGCTCTGTTGCCGCCAAAATACTAAATACATCAAAAACCACTGGTCTGCTTAGCGGCGAACGCGGTCTAACCTTAAAAATGGATCTAATTCCAAAAGACCAAAAAATTAAAAAAGGGGATTTGGTTATCACATCGGGTTTGGAAAACGAAATGCCGGAAGGCCTGATATTAGGCGAGGTCGAAGAAGTTACATCTGCCATCGGGGACTTTTTTTCAAGCGCTAAAGTAAACCCCCAAGTCGATTTCGAAACTCTTAGAATGGTCACAGTCATTTTGCCGTAAATTTTCTATATTTATGTCCAGATCTAAAATAATAATTATTTTTCTATCAATTGTTGCCGCCATCTGCCAGCAAAGCTTCCTGCCGCAATTCGGATTCGCATCCCCTCTTAATCTTATATTAACTTTGGCGATCCTTCTCCTTTTCCTGGATTCTCAATTTTTGTTTTATTGGCTTATTCCGTCCGCATTAATACTTGATATCTATTCCATTCTGCCATTTCCTGTAATCACATTAAGCATGCTCCTTAGCTTCTTTATATTAAAAATTTTGTTTAAAAACTTATTTACTAACCGTTCGTTTTATTCCCTAACACTTCTAACCTTAATCGGCACAATCTGTTATAATTTTTTTATCGATATTTTTGTCTATTTATCATATTTTCTTAAAATCCAGGACTTCTATCCAATAATATCAAAACTATACTTTATAAATCTTTTTAAGCAGTTCCTTGCCAACACCTTGTTTTTGATAATAGTATTTAGTATAATTAATTTTCTAAAATTAAGATTAAAAAGAACATTCTTTTTCGAAACCTAATTTTATGTCTTCTGTAGTTGCCCGCAACACAACCTATCTTGGCGCCGCTTATATTTTTCAAAAAATTACTGCCTTTGTTTATTTTGCATTAATTGCCAGGCATTTTGGCGCCGACCTTCTAGGAAAATATGCCTTTTCTGTGTTTTTTGTTATCCTGCTTTCTGTGCTTATCGATTTAGGCCTTAACCAGGTCCTAACGCGGGAAATAGCCAAATATCCCGAGAAAACCATGGATTATTTTAATACCAGCTTTACATTCAAAATAATCATTGGAGCGGTAGTATACATCCTGGCAATCGTATTAGTAAAAGTACTGGGCTACCCTCCTATCACCCAAAAACTAGTGATGATTACCGGCCTTTTAATGTTTTTTGATGCCTTAACCCAAACCACCCAAGCTGTAATGCGCGGCCATCAAAAACTGCGATACGAAAGCATAAGCACAATAATATATCAGTTCGCCGAAATTAGCATCGGCGCCATTGTTTTGGGCTTTAATCTGCCCATATACGGCTTGGTTATAGCAAAGCTTGTTGGCAGTATTGCAACTCTTAGCTATTCTCTTTCCAGGATAATAAAAATTCTTAAAGTTAAAATCGCGCTTGTTATAAAAAAAGAAGTATTAAAAAATCTTGCCAAATTAGCCCTTCCGTTTTTTATCGCCGGCGTGTTTATCAAGGTCTATTCTCATATCGATTCTATCCTTATAACAAAGCTGGCCAGCGACGAAGCGATGGGTTTTTATAGTGTCCCATACAAATTGGTTTTTTCTCTCCAGGTTTTGCCAGTCGCTTTTGGTGCCAGTGTTTACCCTGCCTTTTCCCATTTTTGGCTTAAATCCCGCGACCTCCTTAAAAATACCTTCGAACGCTCGCTTTTTTATCTTATGATAATTGCCCTGCCCATTACCTTCGGTACCATCGCCTTAGCCAGCCAAATAATTATAAAAGTTTACTCCGACCAATTTTCTCCTTCTATTCTGTCGCTTCAAATTTTAATTATTTCCAGCTTTTTTTCTTTTCTAACATTTCCGGTCGGCGCCCTTCTTAATGCCTGCGACCGTCAAAAAACAAACACTCGCAACATCGGAATTGTAATGGTGGTGAATATCATTATAAATCTATTTTTAATTCCCAGATACACCTTTATCGGCGCCAGCATTGCCGCCCTTGTAAGCCAGGCCTTGCTTTTTTTCCTGGGCATGATTTATGTGTCTGGCATTACCCGTTATAACAAAAAATACCTGGCTGTTTCTTTCTTAAAAATTTTATTCGCAAGTATTTTTATAGGATTAATTGCTTTTTTCTTAAAAGATTATATCCATACCATATATAATATTATTATATCTGCTATTATTTATTTTGGTGTAATCTATGCCACCAGAACGATAACAAAAAAAGAGGTGAGAGAAATGATAAATCTGATAAGGCCTAACAAAACGGCCCCAAACCAAAATGCCTAATAATGATAAAAAAACCTTACTCATCACATATTATTTTCCTCCCCAAATCGGCGGTGGGGAGTCTTATCTCTATAATATTTATAAACGGCTGCCGGCAGAAAAAGTAGTGGTTTTAACCAACAACACTCATGAGCAGCGTCAGGTTAGCTTTGATAGCCGGGAAAATTTTAAAATCTACCGCGAAATTTTTTTCGAAAGCAGATTAAAACCTCGCTGGTGGCCTTTGATAAAAAAAGTAAAAAGAATAATTCTAAAAGAAAATATTAATGTTATTCACTTCGGTCAGTATGTCCACTACATCCTTTTAGCCACCATCCTAAAAATGCCCTATATTGTTTACATTCAGGGCTCCAGTTTAAGTAATTACACAAAATCATTGTTCGGCAAAAAACTGGCTTACTATAATCTTAAAAAAGCCGATACCATAATCGCCACCAGCAATTTTCTAAAAAATAAAGTTATAAAATTAGGCATAGAAAAAGAAAAAATAAAAGTTGTCCATCCGGGCATAAACTTAGATGAGTTCGATTTTCAAATCGATAAAACGCCATTGCCGCCTGCACAAAATACACAAGACAAAAAAATAATCCTCTCGGTTGGCCATTTAATAAAACTTAAAGGATACGACTTGGCTATAAAAGCCCTAAAAGATATCCAAAAAGAAATTCCCAATATTCTATACATCATAATCGGCGGCGGAGAAGAAAAAGAAAATCTTAAAAAATTAGCCCAAGAATTAAACCTCGAAGATAAAGTAATTTTTACCGGCGAAATTAAAGATAAAAAAGAATTATCAAAATACTACCAAGCCGCTGATATTTTTGCCGGCCCATCCCGCTCGGAAGGGTTTGGCATTGTTTTTCTGGAAGCCCGCGCTTTTGGCCTGCCGATTGTGGCCTCGGATGTCGGCGGAGTTAAAGAAGCCGCCGGTGTCAAAGGATTATTAATTAGGCCGGAAGATAGCGAGTGTCTGGCCGAAAATATTATAAAAATTCTAAAAACAGGAATCAAGTTCGAACCAGAAAAAGGTTTTGGCTGGGGGCATCGGGCGAAAGAACTAAAAAAAATATTTAATCTCCAAGGGTCCATTGAAGAAAAACCCTTTTTCTCGATTATAATCCCAACCTACAACAGCGCCTCCACCCTAAAAAATTGCCTGGATCATATTATAAACCAAACAATTATAAAAGAAAAAAAGGGAAAAACCGAAATCCTCGTTGTTAACGATGGCTCCAAAGATAACACCAAAGAAATCTTAAACGATTTAGAAAAAAAATATCCTATCACAGTTATCCATCAGGAAAACTCTGGCGCTCCAGCCGCCCGCAATCATGGTTTTAGAAAATCCCGTGGCCAATATTTAATATTCGTTGATTCTGATATCCATCTAAAGCCAACCTGCCTGGAAAAAATGTATCAAACCCTAAAAGATAATCCAAACGCCGCCTATGCTTATGCATCTTTTAGGTGGGGATTTAAAAAATTCAAGCTCTGGAAATTCGATTCAGAAAGATTAAAAAAAATGCCCTACATCCCAACTTGCTCCCTTATCAAGCGGGAATATTTCCCTGGCTTTGATGAGAACTTAAAAAGATTTCAGGATTGGGACCTTTGGCTCACAATTTTAGAAAATGGCCGCGAAGGCATCTGGATACCAAAGATTCTCTTTACTACGCCGATTCTAACCGACCGCAATACCATTAGCTCTTGGATACCCAGCTTTGTTCATAAATATTGCCCCTGGCTTGTGAAAAGCCGGATAAAAGAGTATGATAACGCCAAGCAGATTATTCTCGAAAAACATCATCTCGTATAAACCGAGGGAGGGAAATGAGATGAATAAAACCAGCAACGGAACATTCGTCATTAGCGACAGAACACTCGTTGTAATAAAATACGCGAGTGTATATGCCGCCATGATTTTAGCGACTATTACTCTGTTTCTAACAATGACAAGTACACTTAGCCAAGCCATACCAATCACGCTTATTAGCGCCTTTGGCTCTTACGGCGCTGGGGCTATCGTCAAGCTAAAACTCGAGGGGAGGAGGTTATTTTGTGGAAAACCAAGTTCCTCAACTGACTACCATTAGTCCTGACATCGCTAGAACAATAGATCGAGATATCAGGGCAATGGCAAGGCCATGCTGCGAAGAAATAGACAGGTGGCTGGAACGGTCCCGAAGGACAAACGTCTGGCTCGATGGATGGCACAATGATTGAAGCAACAATCTCCATAAGCTGGAAAAAAGGTCGCCCGCTAATTTCATTGGGCGGCTTTTCTTTTTCTTCAAAATACGCTAAACTAATATTATGAACGAAAAGGTGGACTTGACCATAATTATCGTTTCCTGGAATGTAAAAGACCTCCTAAAATCATGCTTAGAGTCAATTGCAAAAGCTCAAGGCAGCTTAAACCTTGAAGTTTTTGTAGTTGATAATGCCTCCACAGATGGAACAGCAGAAGAGCTGGAGAATGATGCGAAACTACCCGCCTCGACGAGTCAAGACTCGTCTTGGCGAGGCGGGCGAAAAACATGCGAAACTAGCGAAAATGCGAAAAGTAACTTAAATATTAAAATCATTCTTAACAAAGAAAACCTCGGCTTTGCTAAGGCCAATAATCAAGCAATTCGTAAAGCCAACGGCGAATTCATCCTTCTGCTCAATCCCGACATGAAGTTATTCCCAGACACACTCATAAACATAGTCGACTGGATGAAACAAAACCCCCAAGCCAAAATCGCCGGCTGCCATCTCGTAGACAAGCGCGGTCAAACAGTATCTCATGTTCGCCAGTTCCCAACTATCACTGACCAGCTCGCCATCATCCTAAAACTCCCGCACATCTTTCCAAACATATTAAATAAATACCTGCGCAAAAATTTTGATTATACCAGGGCCCAAAAAGTGGACTCTGTCCGCGGTTCGTTTTTTATGATACGCTCCAATCTCAATGAAAGCGAGACGCCGGCGTCTCGCCTACAAAAGGGTGAAGATTCCAGCCCACACACTGTAGGCGGGGATTGCCATCCTCGCCTCTTGGACGAACGCTACTTCCTTTGGTTCGAAGAAGTGGATTTCTGCCGCCAAGTTCAACAAGGCAAAGGAGAGGTCTGGTACACTCCGTCTGCTAAAGCTATCGACCATGTCGGTCGAAGCTTCAAACAACTTCCCCGTGGCAAAACCCAAAAATATTTTATGAGTAGCCAGCTAAAATACTTTCAAAAATGGCATCCAAAACCACAATACCTTCTCCTTAAACTCGCTTGGCCTCTGGGCCTTGCCATCGCCTGGATGGGAGAAAAGCTTAACTTAAAAAGTAAAACAAAAACTTAATGACATTTTCCCTCTTCCGCCAAAAATTAAGCACCACCATCACTGGCGGTGCTATCATCATCGCTGTCTTTACAATTATCAGCAAATTCATAGGCCTGCTTCGCGACCGCTTAATTGCCTCGAGCTTCGGTGCTGGCGACACCACAGATGTCTATTTTGCCTCCTTCCGTCTGCCCGATTTAATTTTTAACACTCTAGTTCTTGGCGCCTTGGCCAGCGCCTTTATCCCGGTTTTTATTTCTGTTTGGAGCAAAAACAAAACTCAGGCCTGGCGCGTCGCCAATTCTATTTTTAATCTTATCCTCATTATACTCGGTGCTCTCGCCCTTGTCTTTTTTGCCTTAGCACCAGTCATAGTCCCTTTTATCGTTCCTGGATTTACTCCCGAAAAACAAAAAGCAACAACCGAACTTACCCGTATAATGTTATTTAGCATTCTTTTTTTCGGTGCCAGCAATGTTATCTCGAGCATTCTAAATTCTTTTAAGCGATTTGTTGCTTTTAGCCTAGCTCCTATCATGTATAATCTCGGCATTATTTTTGGCATTGTTGCTCTTGTCCCGCGCTTCGGTATCTGGGGGTTGGGGCTTGGCGTTGTTTTCGGTTCCATCCTTCATCTTGCTGTCCAAATCCCTAGTGCCATTTCATCTGGTTTTTCCTGGCGGCCCCAGCTTGCCCTAAAAGAACCAGGTGTTAAAAAAATCGCCCTCCTAATGCTCCCCCGAACTTTTGGCTTAGCTGTCAATCAAATCAACTATATTGTTATTACTGTTATTGCCTCAACCCTAATTATCGGCAGCGTCTCTGTGTTTCAATACGCCCAAAACCTTATGAGCTTCCCAATCGGAATCTTTGCTATTTCCTTAGCCATTGCCTCTTTCCCGTATTTTAGCGAAAGCGCCGCCAAGGGGGATATAAAAACATTTGTTCGCCAATTTTCTCTAACCCTTCGCCGAATCTTATATTTAATCCTTCCGATGTCCATTTTTGTTCTTCTTCTCCGCGCCCAAATTGTCCGTCTTGTCTTAGGCGCTGGCAGGTTCGATTGGGCTGCTACTGTTATGACATTAGAAACCCTTGGTTTTTTCTCTTTCTCGCTTTTTGCCCAAGCCCTAATCCCGCTTTTAGCCCGCAGTTTTTATGCTTTTCAAGATACTAAAACACCGGTCATCGTCAGTTTAATCTCCATCCTTGTAAACATCTTTGGCGGCCTTTATCTAAGCAAATTTATGGGCGTCGCCGGCCTGGCTCTTGCTTTCTCCATTGCCAGCATTATAAATGTTATTCTTCTGTTTGTTATCCTCCGTATTAAATTAGATTTCCTTGATGAGAAAAAAATTATTTTCTCCCTTTTCAAAATTTCTCTTTTATCCATGATAGCCGGTGGCGCAGTCCAAATTACCAAACACTTAGTCGCGCCATTAGTAAATATGCAAACCTTTGTAGGCGTTCTAATCCAATTTGCCTCTGCCTCCATAATCGGCGTCGCCATCTACATATCCCTCACCCTTCTCTGTAAATGCGAAGAAGTAAACGTCTTAAAAAAGTTAAAAATATAATTATTATATAAAACTATTACCACCCCGCACACTGC